>SLCP01000175.1 GCA_007125735.1 Coriobacteriia bacterium
AAGAAACCGGTGATTCCCAGTGCTAGGCTGAGAAGACCCACGATGACCATGAAGAATTTCGAGAGTGCGCTCACAGAGGGGTCCTCAAAGGTCATACCGAGTAGTCTTTTGAGTTTACCAGCCCAAGGAGGCCGCCACTATCTCGGCATGATCGAACGCCAGAGGAACCGCCACCGCACCAGCGCTGTCGATTCGATGCCACGCCGCCTCGGCGGCGTCATCGCCGCCGCACACCACCGGCAGCTCCGCGCCCACGTCTCCGCGGAACACCACGCTCACCGTCCACCCGCGCGGATCGCGACCCGGGTCTCCCCACGCTCCCACCTGCTCGAGTTCGCCGGTGAACGCCAGACACGTCTCCTCGGCCAGCTCACGTCGTGCCGCATCGATCAGACGCTCTCCCTCGTCGACGAACCCGCCCGGAAGCGCCCACGCTCCCGCGAACGGTTCGAACGCTCGTCGCACGAGCAGCACCGAACGCTTCCCGGCACGCCCGCCGAGGAGCACGACATCGACCGTCAACGCTGGTCTGGGGAACTCGTACACAGGCATGACGCGAGTGTATCCGATGATGGTGGTGACGGGCCCCGGTAGGGCAAGCTCAGCGTGCGGCCCTGATCCGGTCGACCAGCTCTTCCTCGGGCTCGAGCGTCAGCGTCTCCTCGATCTGGACGCGAGCGTAGAACGAGCACTTGCGGCACACGTGGATCTTCTCCTCGTAGGGGCCAGACAAGCGCCCGTCGCACAGCGTGCCCTCCACTACCCAGCACGCACGTCCGCCGTTCGCACCACCATTCGCCCCGTCGAGCGATTCCTCGGTGGAGGCGGGACATCGGCCACCGTTCGCCGACCGCGGACCACCCGGTCCTCGGCCACAGCCCTGGTACTCCCAGCAGTTGAGCTTGGTGCTCTCCATGCGTTACGGCGGTCCTTTCAGGGGCGCGCTGCTCCTGCCCTGCGCGAGCAGGTTACCCCAACCGCAAGCATGTCACGTGCCAGGAATCCACGAAATGCACACAAGGAGGCCGGCCCGGGGTGTGGCGCCCGGACCGGCAGGGAGAGCGACGCAGGCAGGCATGGCAGGCATCGGCTCCGACAGAAGCGTAGCGAACCGCTGCACGAAAGTGGCTACACGCATGCAACCTCTCCGTTTCATCCATGTTTCCTGACGGCCCCAAGCCCGCCCCCGCCTACATACATCCTCTCTCCACATCCACTTCACCACCCCTGCGCGCCGGGCGGAGATACTTACCTCAGCAGCTGAACCCATGCGGCTTGCGAACCTCCTTTCCTCTTCTCTGACGAGAACGGGCTCCCACCCCCTCGGGGAGCCCGTTCTCGTCGTCTCGGAGCCGACGCGGGTACAATCACCACGTCCCGTCCCGCGCGTGTCTTCGTGCCGATGTCCGCCCGTCTCCGCACCACTCCTAGCCGAGGAGCCCTGTTGTCGAGAGCCCTCCTGCGCGCACTGCGCTTCATGCATTCCTACCGGCTCACCGCAGCGCTCGCGGTGCTCGCGGTGCTCACCGCAGCAGCTGCCGGCCTCGTCTCACCTCAGATCCTGCGCCTCATCATCGACCGCGGTATCGCCGAGCGGGACATGGGCTTCATCGCGATGGGCGCCGGAGGACTCATCGCAGCAGCCGCACTCGGGGGGGTTGCGAGCTTCCTGCAAGGGTTCCTCTCGGCCAAGGCGAGTCACGGTGTGGCGTTCGACATGCGCAACACGATTTTCGACAAACTCCAGCGCCTCTCGTTCTCCTACCACGACCGCGCGAGTACCGGGCAGCTCATCACGCGCGTGACGAGCGACGTGGACCTCGTGCGCGAGTTCGTGGGCGGCGGTCTCGTCCAGGCGGTCTCGGCGGTCCTCCTGCTCGTGGGTGCCGTCGTGCTCCTGCTCGCGATGGACGTCACGCTTGCGCTCGTGGCGTTCGCGGTCGTCCCAGCGACACTCGCCGTACTCCTGCTGTTCGTACGCAAGCTCGGTCCGATGTTCCGCGAGTTCCAGGCGCGGCTCGCCACCCTCAATACGGTGCTGCAGGAGAACGTCGCGGGTGTTCGCGTCGTGCGTGCCTTCGCACGAGAGGACTTCGAGATCGACCGCTACCGCGTCGCCGACACGGCGCTCCTCGAACAGGGCATGTCGGTGCGCCGCACGGTGGCGAACGCGTTCCCGCTGCTCTTTGGCGTGGGCACGTTCGGCGTCGGCGTCGTGACGGTCGTAGGCGCGGTGCGCATCATCGACGGGTCGATCACCGTGGGCCAACTCGTCGCGTTCACCTCCTACCTCTTCTTGCTCCTGCAGCCGCTCTTCATCATCGGCTTCGGCGCGCAACAGATCGCGCGTGCGAGCGCGAGCGCCGAGCGCCTGTTCGAGGTACTCGACGCGCCGATCGAGGTGGCCGAGGACCCCGACGCGACTCCCCTGCCCGAGTCCAGCGGTCGCGTCGAGTTTCGCGAGGTCAGCCTGCGCTACCCGGGCGACACGCGCGAGACGCTCGCGGGGGTGAGTTTCACCGTCGAGCCCGACACCGTGGTCGCGATCGTGGGCGCGACCGGCTCGGGCAAGACGAGTCTCGTCAACCTCGTCCCCCGCTTCTACGACGCGACCGGCGGCGCCGTGCTCATCGACGATCACGATGTTCGCGACGTCACGCTCGCAAGCTTGCGCAGCAGCATCGGCGTCGTCATGCAGGACTCGGTGCTCTTCTCCGGCGCCGTGCGCGAGAACATCGCGTACGGTCGCCCCGACGCCACCGACGAGGCGATCGAAGCCGCAGCCCGTGCCGCCCAGGCACACGACTTCATCACCGCACTGCCCGACGGATACGCGACACGCGTGGGCGAGCGAGGCATCAAGCTCTCAGGCGGCCAGCGCCAGCGCATCGCGATCGCCCGCGCGCTGCTCATCGACCCGCGCATCCTGATCATGGACGACTCGACGTCGAGCGTCGACGCCGAGACCGAGGCCGCGCTCCGCGCGAACCTCGACGAGCTCATGGCAGGCCGCACCGTCTTCGTGGTCGCCCAGCGCCTCTCGACGGTCCGCAGGGCCGACCTCATCGTCGTCCTCGACGACGGCCGCGTCGTCGAGACCGGCACGCACGACGAGCTTCTCGCCACGAGCTGCACGTATGCCGAGATCGCCGCGAGCCAGCTCGCCGGCGCAGACGGCGAGCACATCGACGTCGCAGGCTCGTGCGCAGCAGACGAGGAAGCGGGTGAGGCCGATGCCTAAGGGCACCTCCCTCTCCTCGCTCGCCAAGGCCGAGAAGCCCGCCTCGACTGCCGCCGCCGTGCGCCGACTCCTCGGCTACCTGTGGCCCTACCGGCGCGACACCGCTTTGGCTATCGCGTGGCTCGTCGTGGCCTCCGCGGCCACCGCGGCCCAGCCGGCGCTCACCGGTCTCGTGATCGACACCGCCCTCTACGCCGTGGAGACCGGCCGAGGAGCCGAGGTGCTCGCCCTGCCCGGAGCACTGTTGCTCGCAGCTGCAGTCGTGGGCTGGTGGTCGCAGCGCGCCCAGATCCTCCTCCTCGGCACTGCGGGCCAGCGCGCGCTCTTCGACCTGCGCGAAGAGGTCTTCGCCACCATCCAGCGACTGTCGATCTCCTTCTTCGAGACGGTCGAGTCGGGCGACCTCATGAGCCGCCTCATCAACGACATCGAGACGGTCAACTCGTTCCTCTCGCAGAGCTTCCGTCGCGTGCTCGGCGCCGGTCTCGGCCTACTGGCGACGTTGGCAGGCATGCTCATCGTCGATTGGCGACTCGCGCTCGCCACGCTCGCGATCGTCCCGGTCATGCTCGGCGCGACGCGGCTGTTCGGCGCGGTCGCCCGCCGCGCGTTCCGCCGGCGCCAGGAAGCGATCGGCGACGTCTCAGCCACGCTGGCCGAGGAACTCGCCGGCATCCGCGTGGCCCAGGCGTTCAACCGCACCGAGTCCGACCGCGGCACGTTCGCGGCGCGCAACGCCGCCAACCGCGATGCCAACATCACCGCGTCTGCGGTCTCCTCGGCGTTCTCTCCCACGCTCGAGGTCATCTCGGCGACGGCGACCGCGCTCGTCGCGGCATTCGGCGGCTGGCTCGCGACGGGCGACCTCGTGACGGTGGGCGTGGTGGTTGCGTTCTTCGGCTACTCGCGCTCGTTCTTCAACGCGGTAAGCCAGCTGTCGAGCCTCTACGCCGAGACGCAGTCAGCACTCGCGGGGTCCGAACGCGTCTTCGGACTGATCGACACCCCTACGCGCGTCGCCGATGCACCGGATGGTGTCGAACTCGGCCGCATCGACGGGCGGATCGAGCTGCGCGGCGTATGCTTCTCCTACGACACCGGACCGCAGGTGCTCCACGACATCGACCTGACGGTGGAACCCGGCACGACGCTGGCGATCGTGGGCGCGACCGGCGCGGGCAAGACCACCCTCGTCAACCTCGTGCCCCGCTTCTACGACCCCACCTGCGGTTCCGTGCACGTCGACGGACACGACCTGCGCGCGGTGACGATGCGCTCACTCCGCCGCAACCTCGGCATCGTGCTCCAGGACCCGTTCCTGTTCGCAGGCACCATCGGCGATAACATCAGGTACGGCCGCGCCGGGGCCACCGACGCCGAGGTCAGCGCCGCCGCCGAGACCGCACGCCTCACCGATCTCCTCGACCGCCTGCCGGACGGTCTGGAGACCGAGGTCACCGAACGCGGCACGACACTCTCGACCGGACAGCGCCAACTCATCGCGTTCGCGCGAGCGATCCTCGCCGACCCCGCGATCCTCATCCTCGATGAGGCGACCTCCTCGGTCGACACGCGCACCGAAGCGCTCATCCAGGCCGCCCTGCGCGAGCTCCTCGCCGGGCGCACGGCCCTCATAATCGCTCACCGGCTCTCCACGGTGCGCGACGCCGACCGCATCATCGTTATCGACGGCGGCACCATCGTCGAGGACGGTACCTACGCCGAGCTCCTCACCGCCCAGGGTCCGTTCGCACGCCTCCACCGGAGCCAATTCGTCGACTGACGGGGTGTTCGAAGCGCCGCGGCTGCGTGTATCGCCCTTCAACCCCGATGCCTGGCGCACGCACACAAGGGCACACGGCCAGGTTACGACCTCAAGTTGTGATTCAGCTGTGTTCTGCGTCATCTAACAGGTGCTTTATTCGCTTATCTCAACTTCTACCTTAGACTTCTATTCAATCGACAGCCCCCATTGCCAGTATATATGTGTTGTCCTATACTTGTTTCGTCCTATATGTCACGCAGGCTGGAAAGCGATGTCGCTGGAGCACGCGATCCTCGGATTCCTCCGTGAGCGGCCGATGACGGGCTACGACCTCAAGAACGTCTGCTTCGACGAGTCGGCGTCCCACTTCTGGACGGCGGACCAGTCACAGGTCTACCGCACCCTCGACCGACTCGAGACCCGAAGGCTCGTCCGAGCCAAGCGGGAACGACAGACGTCCCGTCCCGATCGCAAGATCTACTCGATCACCGACACCGGTGGTGCTGAGCTCGACGCCTGGATCGCACGCTCCGATACTCCCCCTCCCCTGCGCGATCCGTTCCTCATCCGCCTGCGCTTCGCCGCAGACCTTCCCGACGACGACCTCCTCGGCCTGCTCCGTGATCGCCGCGACGCGCTGCAGGAGCGGCTCGAGTCCTTGCGCGTGCGCTCTGCCGAGGGGTCTGCGGAACCTCGCGACCGTGCCACCCTTCTCCACCGCCTCACCCTCGATGCCGCCGCGACAGACGTGCGTGCGGAGATCGACTGGATAGACGACTCCCTCGAACTGCTCGAGGCGCGTATCGAGCAGGAGAACCCCACGCCCCCCGGCGGCCAGAGCCGCTTGTTCTCCCCCGCACGCGGCGCACGTGGTAGTGTCACTGATGAAGGGAGCGCGACATGAGGGTCATCGCCATCGACGCGAGCAGGAGACGCGGGGTGGTGAGCCGCTCGGTCGAGGAGGCCGCGGCCGCCGCTGAGGCGGCTGGCGCGACCGTCGAGCGCGTCCGCCTCTACGATCTCGACATCCGCTCGTGCACCGGCTGCAGCATGTGCAAGGTGACCGGCGCGTGCAAGATCGATGACGACCTTCCCTGGCTTGCAGAGCGCATCGATGCAGCTCAGGGCGTTATTCTCGGTACCCCTTCGTACTTCCGTAAGCCCGACGGCGCGACCGCCGCACTCTTGGAGCGCATCGGCGGATTCTTCCCAGACTCGCGCCAACTTCGCCTCCCTGACATGGGACCGAGCGTGATCCCCCACACACCGATAGCCCGCGAGGCTAAGCGCGCCGTCCTCATCACCGCGTGCGGGGCACCCGAGCCCCTCGCGACGTTCTTCGGCTATACGACCGGGCCGATGCGTCACCTGCGCCAAGCGCTCGGCTCCGGCGGGATCCGCACGATCGGCTCGCTCGCCGTGACCGACACGTGGCGCCACCCCGAGGTCCACCCGTGGGAGCGTGACAAGGCGCGCTCGCTCGGAAGGATTCTCGCGGGGAAGATATAGCGGATGACGCCAGAGGAACCACAGACATCACGCAGCGGTCGGCCGAGGCGCGGCTGGCGCATCGCCGGGTGGGTGGCCGCCGGCGTGCTTGCCGCGCTCCTCGTCGTGCCACTGCTCTGGCCCGTCCCCGCGCTCGAGAGCACCGTCGAGCCCGCCGCGCTCGCCGGCCCCGATTCGCGCTTCGCCGCCGTCGAGGGAATCGAGTATCACTACGTGCGCTCGGGTGAGGCGACGTGCGCGGTCGTATTCGTCCACGGTGCCGGCGCGTGGACGTTCTCGTGGGAGCCCGTGCTCGATGACATCGCTCTGCGTTGTACCACCGTCGCCTTCGACCGTCCCGGATTCGGCCTCACAGAACGCCCCCTGCGGGGCGATTGGGACGGCCCGAACCCCTACAGCCCGGCCACGCAGGCCGACCACACCATCGCGCTCCTCGACGCCCTCGGCATCGAGAAAGCTGTGCTTGTGGGTCACTCGGCGGGTGGCGGCATCGCAACGCTCGCGGCCGCTCGCCACCCCGAACGCGTCATCGGACTCGTACTCGAAGCGCCCGCTATCTACGTCGAGGGCGGTCCGCCGAGGTGGATCGCGCCGCTGCTGCGCACACCACAGGCGCGCCGCATCGGACCGCTCGCGGTGCGCTCGTTCCTCGGCGGTGAGCGCGGGGAGGCGCTCGTCCGCGGTGCGTGGGCCGACCCCGACGC
This sequence comes from Coriobacteriia bacterium, assembly GCA_007125735.1. Classification (GTDB taxonomy): domain Bacteria; phylum Actinomycetota; class Coriobacteriia; order Anaerosomatales; family SLCP01; genus SLCP01. The sequence continues at coordinate 7,220 of SLCP01000175.1, forward strand.
CGTGCCCGATGAGGTCATCGAGGGCTACCGTCTCCCCCTGCAGGCGAACGATTGGGACCGGGCGCTGTGGGAGCTCACCGTGGCCCCGCGCGACGAGAGCCCGGCTGACGTCCTTACACTCCTCGCCGACCTCCCCGTGCTCGTGATCT
>SLCP01000182.1 GCA_007125735.1 Coriobacteriia bacterium
CTCGTATGAGACCAGGCGTTCTACGAGTTCCGCATAGAGGGTCTGGATCTCGAGGGGGAGACGTTCCATTGCCGAGCTCCCTTGCATCATGATAGTTATACGCACTGTACAACAACTGTGCGTATAACTCAAGAATCGGGCGCGCGTGGAGCGGCAGCACCGACAGGAATTGGCGTCACGCAGTAGAATGGCGTCAGACGCGTCGCGACACAGGAGGGGAGAGGCGTGCAACTCAAGCAGCAGCCGAACCGGCGGATCTACATCGAGACTCTGCGGCGCATTGGTCCCGCAGCACGGCTCGCCAAGGCGTTCGAGCTCACCGAGATGACACGGGAGGCGCTGCGCAGCGGTCTGCGACACCGCCACCCCGATCTCACGCCCGAGCAGCTGGATGCGCTCTACCGAGAGAGGCTGGAGCGGTGTCGCAAGCGGAGCTGCTGAAGGAGGCCGTGCGGGCTCTCGACGGCGCAGGGGTCGGCTACCTACTGAGTGGCTCGCTCGCCTCGAGTCTTCAGGGAGAGCCGCGCGCGACTCACGACATCGACCTCGTGGCTGAACTCGACCCTCGCATGATTGACGCTCTTGCGGCTGTGTTCGGGGCGGACCGCTACTTCTTCGACGAGATCGCCGCCAGAGATGCGCTGCAGCGTCGCGGGATGTTCAACCTGATCGATACCATGAGCGGTGACAAGCTTGACCTCTGGATCTTGACCGACACGCCATTCGACAGAAGCCGATTCGACCGACGGGTTCTCGTCGAGGTGTTCGGGATCGAGGTCGCTGTTTCAGCGCCGGAAGACACGATGCTGCAGAAACTCGTGTGGTCCGACAAGAGCGGGGGCAGCGAGCGTCAGCTTCGCGATGCGATCGGTGTGTACGAGGTGCAAGCGGGCTTCTTGGATGAGGAGTATCTTGATCGTTGGGCCGAGGAACTCGGTGTGACACACCTCTTGGCAGAGGTGCGCCAAACAGCTCATCAGGGGGAATAGGGCGCCGCATCGCCGGCGCCCGTCGACACAGAGGGGGAAAGGCACGTGAGCAGCGTCACTGCGGGGGGATTCTCACGAGTAGCACTCACGGTCGTGCTCGCAGCGGCGTTCTGCGTGCCGGGGGTCTCGGCGGCCGAGGACGCACCGGTGATCGCGACCGGAGTGATCACCGATGCCGTGAGCGGGCTTCCGATCGAGGATGCATGGGTGGGCGCGGTCCTGATCGTGGGTCCGGAAGAGGACGACATCGTGTTCGCCGGGTGGGCGGCCACCGACGCTGACGGTGCGTACGAACTGCGCGGGCGCGACGTGGCGTCTCCGGGACAGTACCGGTTCTACGTGTCCGCCGACACCTACGAGGCCCGCGTGCATCACGTCACGTGGGACGGCGGTGCGGCGCTCGAGGTGGACTTCGCGCTCGATCCGGCCAAGGTCATCGCGTCGGGTACGGTGAGGGACCTGATCACCGGCGAGCCCATGGAGAACACGATCGTGGAAGCGACCGTCGTCGGTGAGCCCGTGGACCTGATCACCCCGGTGACGACGGTTGCGGTGGCGCACTCCGCGAGTGACGGGACGTACGTCCTCTACGACGAGTGGACTCATGGAGCCGGCGATTTCACATTCGTCGCCTGGCCGCTTTCGAACAGCGGCCACGTGGTGACTGAGATCGATGCTGCCTGGGACGGAGAGGCGCCGCTCGAGATCGACTTCGCCATGCGGCCGCTTACCGACACGTACCACGCGGTCGAAGGCCTCGACCGGTTCGCCACGGCGATCGAGGCGTCCAAGCTCGCCTACCCCGATGGCCTGGCCGAGGAAAGCACCAAGACGGTCGTGATCGCAACCGGTATGAACTGGCCCGACGCCCTCGGCGGCACCGCGCTTGCCGGAGCGCTCGACGCACCGGTGCTGCTCACCCATACGAACACGCTTCCGACGTCCGTCCTCGCAGAGATCGAGCGTCTCGGCGCGGAGAAGGCGGTCATCCTCGGCGGCACGAGCGCGGTGGGCGTTGCTGTCGAGTCAGCCCTCGAGACCGCCCTCGACGGCGCGGTCAACGTCGATCGCATCGCCGGCACCGACCGCTACGACACCGCCAACAAGGTGGCCGCACGGGTGATCGAGCTCCTCGGCGATGAGTACGACGGCACCGCGTTCGTGGCGACCGGCGGCAACTTCCCCGACGCGCTCGCTGCAGCCCCGCTCGCCGCGGCGCAGAGGTGGCCGCTCTTCCTCGCGAACCCCGCGACCGGACTCTCGCCCGCGACGCACGCCGCGATGGCCGAGGTGACCGACGCGATCATCCTCGGGGGCGGCTTCGCGGTGAGTGCGCAGACCGAGGCGGCGCTCAAGGGCAGGCTCGGCGACGATCGCGTCACCCGGCTGCAGGGGCTCGACCGGTTCACGACCGCCATCGCGATCGCGACCTACGCGGTCGACCACGCGGACCACGGCTGGGACCGCGCGGGCATCGCGACCGGCATGAACTTCCCCGATGCGCTCGCAGGTGGCGTGCTCCAGGGCAAGGTCGGCTCGGTCATGCTGCTCGCGCCGCCCGATGACCGCGAGGCGTACCTCCTGCTGACTCTTGAAGGGAACAGAGACGACATCGACCGCGTCACGTTCTTTGGCGGCCCCGCCGCGGTGAGCGAGACGATGCGCACCTGGGTGCTGTGGGCGATCGGGTATCTCTGGTAGCAGGCCCTCGCCCGCGCCTTCGCCCTCGCCCTCGGTCGAGAGCGAGGCCCAGACCGAGCTACCCGAGCGCTTCGCGCAGCACGCGCACGACCTCGGCTTGCTGAGCGTCGGTGATGCCGGGGAAGCCCGGGAGCGCGAAGGTCTGCTCGGCCACACTCTCGGCCACTGGCAGCGCGCCTGCGCCCGATCCGAGGTGCGCGAAGGCCTCCTGGCGGTGGAGCGGGACCGGGTAGTAGGCGGCCGTACCGATGCCCGCGTCGCGGAGCGCCTCCATGAGGCGGTCGCGCTCGGGGTGGCGCACGATGTAGAGGTGGACGACGCTCTCACCGTACTCGCGCGTCGCCGTGAGCGTGAGGCCGCTGTCGGCGAGCAGCTCGTCGTAGCGGGCGGCGGCGGCGCGGCGCTCGGCGTTCCAGCGGTCGAGGTGGGGGAGCTTGACGCGGAGTATCGCCGCTTGAAGCGCGTCGAGGCGCGAGTTCACGCCGATGGTGTCGTGGTAGTACTTCACGGTCGTCCCGTGGTTGGCAAGCTTGCGGCACGCCTGGGCGAGCTCCTCGTCGTCGGTGGTGAGGATGCCGCCGTCGCCCGCACAGCCGAGGTTCTTGCTCGGGAAGAACGAGAACGCCGCGACATCGCCGAGGGAACCTGCCCGCGCTCCGCGGTACGTGGCGCCGATCGCCTGGCAGGCGTCTTCGATGACGCGCAGGTCGTGACGGCGGGCGATCTCGCGGATCGGGTCCATGTCGGCGCACTGCCCAAAGATGTGGACCGGCATGATCGCGCGGGTGCGCTCGGTCACGGCCGCTTCTATCTGGGACACGTCGAGGTTGTAGGTGTCGGGCTCGACGTCCACGAACACCGGGGTCGCGCCCACGTGGGCGATCGCCTCGGCGGTCGCGATGAAGGTGAACGGGGTGGTGATGACCTCGGCGCCCTTGCCGATGCCCATGGCCGCGAGGATGAGGAAGAGCGCGTCGGTCCCGTTGCCGCAGGCCACCGCGTGGCGCGTGCCGCAGTACTCGGCGATCTCGGACTCGAGTTCGCGGACGTGCGGGCCGCCGATGAACCCGGCCGACGACATCACCTCTTCGATGGCGCCGTCGAGTTCGGTCTTGAGGTCGCGGTATTGGGCCTTGAGGTCGAGAAGCGGGATCGACATTGCAAGCCTCCTACGGGTCGTCGTGCGGTCCGGGGCCGGGCACGGTGCGGGGCATGCCGCAGGCGAGCTACGCGTCGAGGGCTATCGGCGCGCCGTGCGCCTCGAGCGAGGCGTCGACCCCCTCGAGCACGCGGACGACCTGCAGTCCGTCGACGCCGCTGCTGCGCGGGGTGGCACCCGTGCGGCAGCACTCGGCGAAGTGGCCCATCTCGGCGGCGAGCGGCTCGCTGAGGGCCACGTACGGCACGGTGATGTCGCCGAAGCGCAGCGTGAGGTCCTCGCCGTACGCCATCGCCTCGGTGGGCTCGACGCCCTTGTCGTAGATCCAGATCTTGTCGGTCGCCTCCATGTCGTCGAAGACGAGCATCTTCTTGCTGCCCACGACGGTCATGCGGCGCACCTTGTGCGGATCGAGCCAGCTCACGTGCACGTTGACCATCTTGCCGCTTTCGAACATGAGGTTCGCGAAGACGACATCGTGCACGCCGTCGCGCAGGTAGTCGGCGCCGTTGGCCGAGACCGAGACCGGCGCCTCGTCGAGGAGGTGGAGCGCGATCGAGATGTCGTGAGGCGCGAGCGACCAGAAGGAGTTCTCGTCGGCGCGCACCTTGCCAAGGTTGAGCCGCTGGAAGTACACGTAGCGCACCTCGCCGAGCTCGCCCGAGGCGATGTAGTCGCGGATCCACTCGATAGCGCCGTGGTAGACCATGAGGTGGCCCACCATGAGCACGCGGTCCTTCTCCTCGGCCAGCGCGACGAGGCGCTCGGCATCTGCCGAGGAGAGCGTGAGCGGCTTTTCGACGAAGCAGTGCAGGCCCGCCTCGAGCACGCGCGTGGCGAGGCTCGCGTGCGTCGGCGCTGAGGTCGCGATGACCACCGCATCGAGTTCGCGGGCCGGGTCGAGGAGCGCGTCGAGTTCGTCGGTCGTCTCGATGTGGGGGTAGGTCGCGCGGAGCCGTGTGAGGTTGTCGGCGCTCGCATCGCACGCGGCGACGACGTCGACGTCGGAGAGGCGGTCGAGGTTGCGCAGGACGTTGGGGCCCCAGTAGCCGAAGCCGACGAATCCGACGCGAAGCGGTCGTGAACCCATGTGGCACTCCTCGGATGGTGCGGTCGGTTGAGTGACGATATCGCGACTCCCGATTCTATCGCATCGGCTACACTGAGGGTCGCCATCGAACGAATCTGCCGAGGAGGTCGTACCCAACGTGCGTATCGTGTCGGTCGTGGGCGCCCGCCCGCAGTTCATCAAAGCAGCCCCCGTCTGCCGCGCGCTGCGCGCCGCCGGGCACGACGAGGTCCTCGTGCACTCCGGCCAACACTTCGACCACGCGATGTCGCAGGTCTTCTTCGACGAGCTCGGCATACCCGCGCCCGACCACAACCTCGGGGTGGCGGGCGGTTCGCACGGGGCGATGACCGGGCAGATGCTCGAACTCCTCGAGCGCCTGTTCGTCGAAGTGGCGCCCGACACCGTGCTCGTCTACGGCGATACCAACACGACGCTCGCGGCGGGACTCGCCGCGGCCAAGATCCACATCCCGGTGGCACACGTCGAGGCGGGGCTGCGCTCGTTCAACCGCGCCATGCCCGAGGAGATCAACCGCGTGCTCACCGACCACCTGTCGGAGCTGCTCTTCTGCCCGACCGAGATCGCCGTCGCGAACCTCGCGGCAGAGGGCATCACCGACGGAGTGCACCAGGTGGGCGATGTCATGCTCGACGCGGCGCGCCACCACGCCGAGCACGCGGATCCGGCCAAGGCTGCCGCCCGCTACGGGCTTACGCCGGGCGGCTACTACCTCGCGACCGTCCACCGCGCCGCCACCGCCGACGATCCCGTCGCGCTCGCCGGCGTGGTCGAGGCGTTCGCCTCGCTCGACCTCCCCGTGCTGTGGCCGGTGCACCCACGGACCCGCAAGGCGCTCGAGTCGGGCGGGCTGGCGTCGCGCGACGCGGTCGGGTCCGGCGCGGATGCTGCGGGCTCCTCGGCACTCCGGCTCGTCGAGCCGCTCTCCTACGTCGAGACCAACGCGCTGCTGCGTGGCGCGGCCGCGCTGCTCACCGATTCGGGCGGCATGCAGAAGGAGGCGTACTTCTTCGCGGTGCCGTGCGTGACGCTGCGCGAGGAGACCGAGTGGGTCGAGACGGTCGAGGCCGGGTGGAACCGCCTTGCGGGCACCGACCCGGCACGCATCGCCGAGGCGGTCTCGGCGGTACGCAGCGGCGAGCCGCCGTCCGAGCGGCCCGCGTTCTACGGCGACGGGCATGCCGCCGAGGAGATCGCGCGGGTGCTCGGCTGAGGGCGTAGCGGGCGCGGGTGCGAAGCGAGAGAAGAGGCGAGATGCACGGTGTCACTGGGTGGGCCGCACGCGTGAGAGTGGCGCGTGGCGTCGTGCTGGTCGTGGTGCTCCTCGCCGTCCCCGCGCCCGCTGCGCCCGCACCGGCGCAAGCGGCCGCTGCCCTCGCGCAACCGGCTGCCGCGCCCGCACCGCCGGTCGTGCCGCAGGACGCCGTCACGACCAGCCTCGGCACGCTCTCGCCGCGCATGGAAGTCGCGCGCCGCGTGTCCTCCGAGAAGCTCGCGGCGCTCGATGCGGCGACTCCGCCCGACGTCTACCCGTTCTTCACGGTCGGGACCTCGGGGTGGCGCTACGGCGCGAACACCGGGTGGGGGTACGGGTTCTTGCCGGGGGGCCTGTGGTTCGAGCACGAACTCACCGGTGAGCCGGGGCCGGCGCGCTCGGCGCAGGAACGTCAGGCCACCTTCGCCCACCACGCGTACCACCGGCACAACCACGACCTCGGCTTCATGTTCATGACGAGTTACGGCAATGCGTACCGCCTCACCGGCGACACGCGCTACCGCGACGTGATGCTCCAGGCCGCGGCGTCGCTGTCGACCCGCTACGACCCGGTGGTGGGGATGGTGCGCACGCACAACACGCCGGCTGACTTCTGGGTCTACAACGACACGATGATGAACCTCGAGTTGCTGTTCTGGGGCGCGCGCTCCGGTGGTGACCCGAGGTGGCGCACGATGGCCGTCTCGCATGCTCGCCGCACCGCCACGGACTTCCTGCGGCCTGACGGCAGCACCTACCACTACGTCGCGTATCGCGAGGCGACCGGCGCGGCGTTCGACCGGGGGCAAGGTCAGGGCTATGCGGCCGAGAGCACGTGGGCCCGCGGACAGGCGTGGGTCATCCACGGCATGTCGATGGCGTATCGAGAATCGGGCGACGAGCGCTTCGTGCGGGCGGCGCGCCGCGCGACCGCCTACTGGGCCGACCAGGTGCCCGACGACTTCGTGCCGTACTGGGACTTCGACGCCCCGAACATCCCCGACGAGCCGCGCGACAGCTCGGCGGCTGCCATCGCCGCATCGGCGTTCATCGAGCTCGCGCACCTCGATCCCGACCCCGGCTGGCGGCGCGCGTACGCCGACCTCGCGACCGCCACGCTCGAGAGCCTCAGCTCGCCGGCGTACCTCGCC
>SLCP01000220.1 GCA_007125735.1 Coriobacteriia bacterium
AGGCAGCCCCATCGGTGATGTCTGGTTCGGCGGGGGTGTCGATAGCTTCATCGCTGCCGACAACGAGGGCCTGCTGAACCGGTACGTCTCGCCGTTCGCGGTCAACGTTCCCGACGAGTACAAGGATCCGAATGGTGCGTGGACGGGAATCTCGCTCGTCGTCGTGAGCGTCGTGTTCAACACCGAAGTGGCCGAGGAGAGAGGTGCTCCGATCCCCGAGACATGGGAGGACCTCACCGCGCCCGAGTTCGAGGGTGAACTGCTCATGCCCGACCCGTCCATCTCAGGCACCGCGTACACCATGATCTCCGGCATGCTGCAGACGTTCGGCGAGGAGGACGGCTGGGAGCTCTTCGGTCGCCTCGATGCCAACATGCCGTTCTACGCGCAGCGTGGTGGAGAGCCCCCAACCGCTGCCAACATGGGTGAGGTCATGGCCGGTGTGGCTCCCGGGATCGCGTCGGGCGCCGATGAAGGATTCCCGGTCATCACCGTCTTCCCCAAGGACGGCACGCCGTGGTGGCCCGCACCGGTCGCCATCATGGAGGGCGCGCCCAACCTCGAGGGTGCGAAGGTCTTCGTGGACTGGTGCCTGACCAAGCGCGGACAAGAGTTCCTCGCGATGCACGATCCCCGGCCGCCGGTCAGGGATGATGTCCCCATGCCGCAGGTTCTCGTTGACGCTGGCTTCCTCGACGCCGAACTCATGACCATCGACTTCTTCGAGATCGGTCGTATCCGTGACGATGTGATCGACAGGTGGCAGACGGACTTCGCGTCCCAGAAGTAGCAGATGGGGTACACCGAAGACGACACTGCACGGGTTGCTGACTCGCGTGAAGGGGGGCGCTCCGGATGGGGCGCTCCTCTTCGCGCGTGGAGTGAGACAGGTCTACAGTGGCTCGTACTCGCAAGTCTCGTGGTGTTCATCCTGTGGCCGATCGCTGCGGTCTTGCGCGTCGGACTCACGATCGATGGCTCGCCGACTCTCGAGCTCATCTATGAGGCGTTGACCGACAGCAGGGGACTGCTGTGGAACAGCATCTTCGTTGGAGTCCTGGCCACGACACTCACGCTCTTTATAGCGGTCAACATCGCGTTTTGGGCCACACGGAGCGGGTCGCGCCTGAGCAAGCCCCTCTTCGGCCTGTTGCTGCTCACGATGATCTCACCACCGTTCGTCACGTCGCTCTCGTACGTGATGCTCTTCGGGCGACGCGGTCTCATCACTCATCAGTTGCTCGGCCTTAGATTGGATCCGTACGGCTGGCACGGCGTCGTGCTCATGCAGGGCATCGGTTTCACGTCACTCGCTGCCATCCTGCTTATCGGTGTCTTGCGTGGTATCGATGGCCGTCTGGAGGAAGCATCGCTCGATCTTGGTGCGAGCCGCACGTCGACCATAGCCCGCGTGACCTTGCCGCTCCTCATCCCGGGTATCGCGGCAACGAGCCTCATCACGTTCGTTGAGTCGCTGGCCGACTTCGGGACACCGATCATCATCGGCGGACGCTTCACCGTTCTTGCGACTCAGGCCTATCTGAACTTCATCGGGATATCCAACTTGCCGGTCGCCGCCGGCATGGCCATCCTGCTCCTGATTCCGTCCCTGATCGCGTTCCTGCTCTACCGGCACTTCATGGGCCGGCTCACCTTCTACACCAGGGGCACGAGCGTGACCGGCGACCCGATGGGGCTGCCTCGATGGCTCCTTGTCGTCACAGGCGCGGTCACTCTCGCGTTCTCGGCCTTCGTTACCTTGCAGTACGTGACGATCCTGTTCGGCGCGTTCGCCACCACGTGGGGGGTGGACTTCACACCCACTCTCAGGCACATCCAAGGCCTTCCCTCAACCGCGTTCGCGAGTCTCGGCAGGAGTATCCGGTTCGCCATGTTCACCGCCGTGGTGGGCAGCATGCTTGGCATGGTCGTCGCCTACCTGCTTGAGCGACGGCGCTTCTGGGGGCGAAGCGGCCTCGACTTTATCGCGACACTGCCCTTCATGATCCCGGGGCCGTTCCTCGGCATAGGCTACGCGCTTGCATTCAGAGACGCTCCGCTCGCGCTGACCGGGACTCTCGCCATCGTCCTACTGAACATGATCTACCGACAGCTGCCGGTCGCCACCAAGGCTGGTGCCGCCGTGTTGAGCCAAGCGGACCCCGAGGTCGAAGACGCCGCGCGCGACCTCGGAGCATCGGAGTCCCGCATCATCAAGGACGTGGTGTTCCCTCAGCTCAAGCCCGCGTTCCTCGTGGGTTTCGTCAACACGTTCACGGCTAGCATGGTGACAATCGGCGCGATTATCTTCCTCATCACGCCCGGCACGAAGGTGGCCACCATCGAACTGTTCGGCGCGGTCCGAGGCGGCCATATCGGCGTCGCCGCCGTGCTCGCGAACATCATCATGCTCGTGACATTGACGGTGAACGTGACGTTCTCATGGCTCCTGCTTCGACGCAGCCGCGAAGAGAGAGGTGTCTTCGATGTTCCTGCAACTCGAGCGATTGACCAAGTCGTACAACGAGCGGACGGTGGTCGATGAGGTCACGCTCGACATAGAAGCCGGCGAGCTCGTGTGCCTCCTCGGCCCGAGCGGCTGCGGCAAGACCACGACGCTGCGGATGATCGGCGGCTTCGTGACTCCTGATTCGGGACGGATACTCGTCGAGGGATCAGACATGTCGCGGGTGCCGGCGAACGTGCGTCCGACATCGACGGTCTTCCAGAGTTACGCGCTCTTCCCACACATGAACGCCATCAAGAACGTCGCCTACGGATTACGCACGCGGCGCATGTCGCGCAAGGAAGCCGAAGACCGTGCACGGGAGATGCTGGCGATGGTGGGTCTCGAGGCGAGTGCGGGAGCGAGTGTCAGCACCATGAGCGGCGGCGAGCAGCAGCGGCTCGCGCTCGCTCGCTCACTCGTAGTGAACCCCAAGGTGCTCCTGCTCGACGAGCCGCTGAGCAACCTCGATGCGAAGCTCCGCGAGCGCATGCGTCGCGAGATCCGCATGATCCAGTCGGAACTCGGCATCACGACCGTCCACGTGACACACGATCAAGAGGAAGCGCTCGGAATCGCCGACCGCGTAGTCGTGATGAACGAGGGGCGTATCGAACAGGTCGGTACACCTCGAGAGGTCTACGAGCGGCCGACGACCCGGTTCGTCGCGGGCTTCATCGGCCGAGGCAGCTTCCTCACCGACCACAGCGGCACAGAGTCGTTCGTGCGCCCCGAGCACGTCACCCTCGCAGCCTCTGGCGACGGGACCGTCGGCACCGTGAGCCACATCCAGTTCTCCGGTCCGGTGGTGACGTACTTCGTCGACACGGCGCACGGCTCCATCCAGTGTGACGTGCCACTCGAGATCGACGCTGCATACCAGATAGGCGACCCCGTCGTGTGCCAGCTCCGCATCCGCGCCAAGCTTGCGTCGTGACCGCGCCGCGAACCCCCTACCGCGCGCGAGGATAGCTGCCGAGCACCTTCACCTCACGCAGCTTGAGGCGCAAACACTCGAGCGCGAGCGCCACGGTGGGTTCCTCGGCGTGGCCTTCGAGGGTGACGAAGAACATGTACTCGCCGAGGGCGCGCTTGGTGGGGCGCGACTGGATCTTGGTGAGGTTGATCGACCCGTACGCGAACTCCGAGAGGATCATGAGGAGCGCGCCGGGCCGGTCCTCGTAGAGGAAGAGCGCGAGGGTGGTCTTGTCGTCGCCGGTCGGCTCCTGCATCGAACGGCCCACCACCACGAAGCGCGTTTGGTTGCCCTCGAAGTCCTCGATACTGTCAGCAAGCACCACCCCGCCGTGCAGCTCCGCGGCGAGCCGGGTGCCCACCGCCGCCACACCGGGCTCGGCGACTGCACGCTGCACCGCCTCGGCGGTCGAGTTAGCGGCCTCGATGGGACGTCCGGGAAGGTTGGCAGCGAGCCACTTGCGGCACTGCGCGGTCGCGTGCGGGTGGCTCGCAACAACCTTCGTGGTGGCGAGCGACTCGCCCGGTGCAGCAATGAGCGCGTGGTGGATGTCGAGCACGACCTCGCGCGAGATGGCGAGGCTCGAGTCGAACGCGAGCGTGTCGAGCGTGGCGTTCACGCTCCCCTCCACCGAGTTCTCGATAGGCACGATGCCAGCCTCGGCGTCCCCACGCTCCACGGTGGCAAACACGTCCTCGATCGAGGCGCACGGCACCTCTTCGAGGTCCTCGATGCCGAGCGTGCGCAACGCCTCGGCGGTGAACGTGCCCGCCGGGCCCAGGTATGCGTAGCGTGTGCTCACTCGCTGCTCCCTCTCTCTGCGGCGGTCGCTTCCTCTTCGGCCCCATCCGCAAGGGCGGCCTGCGCGACACGGACGCGGTCCTTGCCGTCGGCCTTCGCCTGGTACACCGCATCATCGGCGTGCCTGAGCAGGGATTCCTTGTCGGCCGCGTGCGCCGGATAGGTCGCAAGCCCGATGCTGACCGTCAGGCGAAGTCCCGGTTGCCCGCCGGCATCCAGGAACTCGTGTGCGGCTACCGCCTCGCGGATCTTCTCGGCGGCGATCAGCGCGCCCGATGAGTCCGTCTCTGGCAGTATGACGGAGAACTCCTCCCCGCCATAGCGGGTCACGATGTCGACCTCACGCACCGCGGAGCGGATCACCGCGCCGAGGTCGGCGAGCGCACGGTCTCCTGCCAGGTGCCCCTGAGTGTCGTTGAAGCGCTTGAAGCCGTCGATGTCGAGCATGAGGAGCGAGAACGTCTTCTCGTAGCGGCGCGAGCGCTCGATCTCGTCGTCGAGACGCTGTTGCAGGTAGCGATAGTTGTACAGACCGGTGAGGTCGTCGGTGACCGCAAGACGGTGCGTGAGCCGGTACAGACGCGAGTTCTCGACGGCCACCACGAGTCCCGTCGATATCGCTTTGAGCACCTGAGTTTCGCGGTGCCCGAGGCGCTCCATCGATGAGGGGTCGGTGCAGAACAGGACGATCATGTCCTTGTGGTCCTGTATCGACCGGCAGATGAGGTGCTGTTCGGCGAGCTCCAGTTGTCCGTCCGCGGCCTCGACCGCGAGCGCGAGCTGATCGGGAACACCGGCGGCCGGTTGCGCCAGACCACTGCTCGCGCTGAAGAGCGTCTCGTTCTTACGCTTGTCCATGACGGTCACGGTCGCGCCGGCGATACCGACGGTCCGACACAACGTCTCCACGATGCTCGCGCCGACCCGGTCGAGATCGAAGCTCGAGTGCACCATCTCGTTCACGTCGAGGATCGCCTGCAATTCGTCGACCCGGCGCTGCAGCTCCTCGGCCATGCGCCCGCGCTCGAGCACCGCCTCTCCCACCTCGTACTCGCGCTCGCGGTGACGTTCGCTCATCACCGCCGAGAGCGTGCCCACGTAGAGAACCGCGAGCCCCTTCATGCCGAGGAAGAGCGTTTCGTACCACTCGGCGAACGGTTGTACGGCCGCGTGCGCGCCGAGGTAGACGAGGGTCGCCGCGATCGCCACGAGGAGCGCCGGACGCCGTTCGAGCAGGTGGCCGTAGAACACGACGAACGCGAGCACCACAGCGAGTACCGGATCGCCGTAGCCATGCAGCGCCGCGACGGACAAGCCGAGTGCGATGAGGTCGACAGGCGCTGCCCAGATGAGGATGGTCTCGAACGCGATGTGCCCGAACCGGGATGCCGCGACCACGCCAACGGTGGTGAACGTCGCCACAAGAGCCCCGCTCAGCATGAGCGGTCCGTACAGCTGCGACGTGCCCGTCGCGAGTCCCGCCCACACGAGGAGCCACGCGATCGCCGCCAAGAGCACGCGTGTCGCGGTGTACGCCCGCTCGTTCAACAGCAAGCTCGAGTATGTCCGGTCGCCCACCTGTGCTCCCTGCCGCTACCCGGTGCGCACCGCGCGCGCTCCACCACCCGCGCGCCAGACGCGCTATAGTGCCTCCTATACGAGTATAGTGCCCCTGGCGCGCATCGGCACGCGCCCCACCGTTTCTACCTGCGAGGACTCACACATGGACCCGGATCGTATACGGACTTTGCTCGAGGCCGTGGCGGGAGGCTCGCTGTCGACGGGCGACGCCCTCGAGCATCTGCGCTCGCTCCCCTTCACCGACCAGGGCGACGTCAAGATCGACCACCACCGCGGGTTGCGCTGCGGTTTCGCCGAGGTCATCCTCTGCGAAGGCAAGACAGCCGGCCAGGTGCGCACCGCCGGCCGCGAGATCCTCGAGCACGGAGACGTGCTCCTCGGCACACGTGCGACCGCGTCGCACTACCAGTCGCTCGCCCAGGTCGCCTCCGATGCCCGCTACTTCGAGCAGGCGCGCCTCATCGTGGTCGACCGGCGCGAGGAGCGGCCCTCCGAGGGCCACATCGTGGTTGCGACCGGCGGCAGCGCCGATGCTCCCGTCGCCGAGGAGGCCGCCATCTCCGCCGAGGTGATGGGCAACCGCGTTACCCGCCTCTACGACGTGGGTGTGGCGGGTGTCCACCGCCTGCTCGCTCACGAGGACGTGCTCCGCAGCGCCCGCGCGATCATCGCGGTCGCCGGCATGGAGGGCGCGCTGCCCTCGATCGTGACCGGACTCGTGAGGTGCCCCGTTATCGCGGTGCCGACCTCGATCGGGTACGGCGCGAACTTCGGGGGCGTATCAGCCCTCCTCACGATGCTCAACTCGTGCGCCTCGGGACTGGCGGTCGTCAACATCGACAACGGCTTCGGCGCCGCGGCGATGGCGAGTCGCATCAATCAACCCGCCGAGGAGACCGCCGCGCCCAGCGACGCCCCTTCACGCCCGAGCGCCGAAGACGACACGCCGTGATCGGCTACCTCGACTGCGCGACCGGCATCTCCGGCGACAAGTTCCTCGCCGCGTGCCTCGACGCTGGCGCCTCGCTCGACGCGGTGAACGCCGCAGTGGCAGCCGTCGCACCCGAGGCGGTCGTGCGCACCGAGCGCGTGCTCCGCAGCGGGATCGCCGGACTCGCCGTCACCGTGGAGTCGCTCGCCGAGGAGCCCCGCTCGCGCACGTGGGCGTCGATCCGCGAGACGATCGAAGCCGCCGCACTCGCGCCCGCCGTGCGCGACCGCGCGCTTGCAGCCTTCACGCTCCTTGCCGAGGCGGAGGCGCGTGTGCACGATACCGACCCGGCGCACGTGCACTTCCACGAGGTGGGCGCGGTCGACTCGATCGCCGATGTGGTGGGTGTCGCCGCCGCACTCGCAGACCTCGGACTCGCCCGTCTCGTGTGCGGCCCGGTAGCGGTGGGCTCCGGCACCGTCACGACCGCGCACGGCGTGCTGCCCGTCCCCGCGCCCGCGACCGCGCTCCTGCTCGAAGGCGTC
>SLCP01000195.1 GCA_007125735.1 Coriobacteriia bacterium
CACCGTGAGCGTCACAGCACTCGCGAACAATCCGAGTACCGGGATCGCGATGAAGAAGCGGGTGTAGTTGGGCAGGCGCCGAGAGAGGCTCTGCTTCTGTGTCTTCTGTTCGCTCATGCGCACAACCCTACCTCACTGCCGGGGCGCCGGACAGCCTCGCGAGCGGGTTCGGCAGACCCATTGTGGGTCGCTGTCCGCCCACCTCAGGGTCCCGTCGCCCGCACGTACTCGGTCACGTCAAGGTTGTAGACGATCTCCTCGACCCTGAACACCGCCCACGGGGAGCCGTCATCGTACCAGGTCACAGATGCCTTCGTCGGCAGGAGATAGCCGTCGACCGTGCTCCACTCGAGCACCTCGTTGATCCAGAGCGTCTTCGCATCGCTGTCGACGCCCTTGTAGCGCATCGACTCGAACAGGTCGACGAGGCCCGTCTCGGGATCGAAGCGCACGATGAAGCGCTCCTCGGCCTGCTCGAACGGCACGACAAGCACCGCCGTCGCATCGTCGACGGGCTCCCAGCGCACGCGGGTATCGGTGACGAACAGTGCCGGGAGCCAGATCGACTCAGCCCACAGCGCGAGGTTGGCGCCTTGCAAGAGCTTGGGGTCGTCCTCGACCGTCCCGAACGGCAGCACCATCCGCGCGATGCCGTCGACGTAGCGCTCGTCGACGGTCATGATCGGGACCCCGAAGAGCGTCGCCTCGATGTGGTGACGGTAGCCCTCGCCCGCGTCGTGGATGAACCGGTAGCGGGCCGGAAGAGTCACGCCGCCGAACGGGCGCATCGTCGCCCGCCCCGAGATGACCGCCGAGGTGATGACCGGGACCTCGTCGCCGTAGACTTCGCGGTAGAAGCGCTCGACCGGTGTTGGTAGGTCGGCGGGAAGCGCGATCGTCTGCGGCGTTGGCGGGGTTTCGCGCACCTCGGCGAACGCACGTGGGCTGACCTGGAGCCCAATCCAGAACACCACGACAACGCCCACCAGGACTGCGGCGGCGATAAGCGCCACTCTCATGCTGTTCCCCCTCACGCACCGCTCGGACCGCTCGCACCGGACGTCAGCAGTCTACCCGTTTCGCTCGAGCGTGGCGCGGGAATCTCCGTCTGCAGCATCATCGCCCGGTGCGGGATCGGGCGCTGGCCGGACCGGGACCGTGCGAGGCTCCCGCACCGGCAGTCCCGCGCGGTGCGCTTCCAGCATCCGCGCGCGACGCGCTTCGAGCCACGGTGCGACGAGCGTGGCCATCGCTATCGCGAAGGCAGCCGCAAGCAGAACCGCGGAGGCGCCGCGCACGGTGTAGGCGATGGCGTCGGTCGCCCAGAGCGCGTCAAAGACCTCCGGGCCGAGCAGGTAGCGCCAGTCGTGGTTCGCGCCAGTCCCGTCGAAATCGCCCCAGAGCGGCAGCGCGAGTCTCGTCGCGTCGTAGATGTAGACGCTCACGTTGTTGAGCGACGCGCCCGCCCACGCGAGCATGAGCGCCGCCGCGAGCCGCTCTGACCTCGCCCACCAGAAGTACGCGGCCAGCCCGAGCGGGACCGCGACCTGAAAGCCCGATCCGGCGAACACCATCACCGGCCGAGGAGCCCACATGAACAGCAGGTGGCCCAGCTCATGAATGCCGAAGTCGACCCCGGACAGGAACGGTATCCACCCGTCGCGCGTGTACGTGAGCCACGCGAGCACGAGCGCGACGACCGCGACCGCTGCCGCGGCCGCACGTGCCTGCAGGTCCCTCTTGTCGTCGACACCCGTCATGTCATCGGTATCGGCGGCTAGAGCCCCGGCGATGAGCACCACGTGCCGCAACGGTATAATCCCGCCTATGGAGACTCTTTCTCTGACAGAACTCGCCGTGCGCGTGCTGATCGCGTGCGTCGGCGGCATGGTCATCGGCATCGAACGCGAGTGGCGCGAGAAGGCCGCGGGCTTCCGCACGATCACGCTCGTCTCGCTCGGCAGCGCAGCCTTCGTGCTCGGCGCCCAGACGCTCACCGACGAGGCGACCGGACGCGCGATCGCCGGCGTGGCGACCGGTGTCGGCTTCCTCGGCGCCGGGGCCATCCTGCGCGAGCGTCGTGACGTGTTCGGGCTGACCACTGCGGCGGCCGTGTGGCTGGC
Source organism: Coriobacteriia bacterium (assembly GCA_007125735.1). Taxonomy (GTDB): domain Bacteria; phylum Actinomycetota; class Coriobacteriia; order Anaerosomatales; family SLCP01; genus SLCP01. The sequence continues at coordinate 2,124 of SLCP01000195.1, forward strand.
CGCCGCGATCGGCGCCGCTGCCGGCATGGGCGCTTACGAGCTCACGGCACTCGGAGTGCTTGCCGCGCTCGTCGTCCTCGTGGTGCTGCCGAGGATCGATGTCTCGAACCTTCAGCAGGACCTGCGCACGTACGAGATCCACTACGGCGGCCAGCCGTGGCAGCCGCAGGAGCGCAGCGCCGCACTCTCGCAGGCCGGCCTCGCGTTCACGATGACGAGCCTCTGCGTCACTCACGACGACCTGGCCGTCACGTGGCGTGTCGTGGGCAGGGCGTCACGGCACGAGAAGGCGATCGAACTGCTGACCGCCGACCCGACCGTGACGCGCTTCGAGGTCGCCTGACGCAGGCCCGTCTGGAGCCTAGAAGTACAGTTCGTACTCTTGCGGCGTGGGCGCGTTGTAGACGTAGTCGGCCTCTTCCGCCTTGCGCTCGGCCCAGACCTCGAGCAGTTTCTCGGGGAATGCAGGCTTGAGCCACTCGTTATCGGCCTTGAGACCGTCGAGCACCGAGCGCAGGTTGAGCGGGAAGACCTTCTCGTGCATCGCCTCGGGCGCGTTGAAGCCCATCGCGACCGGGTCGGCATCGCGCAGGATGCCATCGACGCCGGCGAGAACCATCGCCGCAAGCATGTAGTGAGTGTTGGCCGAGGCGTCCCCGGTCCGGTACTCCACGCGCACCTGATCCGGCTTGAGGTAACCGGGGATGCGCACCGCCGCGGTGCGTGAGGCCTTCGCGAACGTCGCGCTGATGGGTGCCTCGTAGCCGGGCACGAGGCGTCGGAAGCTGTTGGTGCTGGGGTTCGTGAACGCGAGCAGGCTTCCGGACAGACTGTGCTCGAGGAGGCCGGCGGTGTAGGCCAATCCCACCTTCGAGAGGTTGTGCAGCCCATCGCCCGGGAAGAGGCTCTGGCCGTCCTTCTCGAGGAACTGGTGGACGTGCATGCCGCTTCCGGGCTTCTTGTAGAGGGGCTTGGGCATGAACGTGACCTTGAATCCCATCTCCTCGGCCACCGAGCGCAGGATCCACTTCGCGATACCGGTGCTGTCGGCTGACCTCATGAGGTCCATGAGGTCGAGTTCGATCTCGAGCTGCGAAGCGCCCACCTCGTGGTGGTGGTACTTCACCAAGATGCCGGCCTCTTCCATGAGGCGAACGGACTTGTTGCGGTAGTCGAAGAACCGGTCCTCCGGCGGCAACTTGTGGTAGCCCTTGAGCGGGGCGAAGCGCTGCTGCTTGTTGTAGCCCTCGCCGAGGCCCTCGGCCGAGCCCACGGTGTACATCGCGTGGTCCAGCCCCGTCGAGTACTCGAGGGCGTCGAAGACGTACAGCTCGAGCTCGACGAGCATCTGAGCGACGTCGGCGATTCCCTGCTCCTGGATGTATGCGGCGGTGCGAGCGGCGACGGCACGAGGATACTGGTCAAACGGCTCGCGGTCGGCCGTGAGCGCGTCGCAGATCACGTGCACGATGCGAAACCCGTCGCGCTCCTCGAGCCACGCGGAGTCGCAGTCGGGCACGGCGACCATGTCGGACTGGTCGACCTTCGCGAACCCGTAGTTCGAAGCGTCGAAGCCGATGCCGTCGGTGAAGGTCGCCTCGGTCACGTGTCCCCTCGGCAGGCTGACCGAGCGCATGTCCCCGACGATGTCGAAGATGAGTAGGTTCAGGAAGTCCGCATCGAGCGGTCCCGGCTTGAGGTCGTGGTACGCCGACAGCTTCATAGTGGTGGTCTCCGATTCTCGTGATGGCGGCTAGAGCGACGGCGGCCGAGGCCCCCATAGCCGATTACGACCGTTCGAGATTACCACTACTTGTGGGGCTGGTGCGGGTTCTCTACCAAGCGTGTTCGTCCGCGCCGGCGCCCTCTTCATCGACTCGGCCTACGGCCGCGGAGCGCTCGGCCGCAAGCCTGCGCGCGAGTACCTGCATGTCCTCGACGCTGTCGCTCTCGTCGACGATCTCCATACCGAGGAGCGTCTCGATGAGGTCTTCGAGCGTGATGAGTCCACTCGTGCCTCCGTGCTCGTCTACGACTATCGCCATGTGGTGACGTTCCTCGAGGAAGAACTCGAGCAACCGGGAAAGCGCCATCGCCGTAGGTACCGCTGGCATTTCACGCTTGAGTGACGCCAGCGTGCGGTCGCCCTCATCGCGGGCCTCGGTCATGAGGACGTCGTCTTTAAGCACCATGCCGGTGATGTGATCGGTGTCGACGCTGTAGACGGGCAGGCGGGAGAAGGGTATCCGCTCGGCCTCGGCAAGGAGTTCTTGAACCGTCATCGTCTCGGGGAACGCCATCATGACCGTGCGCGGCGTCATCGCGTCGCGCGCCTTGAGCGACTCGAACCGGAAGAGGTTGCGGAAGATCCGCGACTCGTGGACATCGATGTGTCCGCGCTCCTCGGCCACGTCCGCCATCGCAATGAACTCCTGGCGGCTGAAGACGTGCACGTCTCTGCCGCGGGCGATCAGTTGCGTGATCCACTCGGAGATGCGCACGAGCGGGTAGAGAGCGAACGTCAGGAACCGGATGAAAAGAGCGGTGGGCCGCACGAGTGCTCGCCAATAGACCGCCCCGATGGTCTTGGGGACGATCTCCGAGAGGAACAGGATGGCGAGCGTCATGAGTGCCGAGAAAATGCCTGTCCACGTGCTGCCGAACACGATCGCGGCCTGAGCTCCAGCGCCGATCGCACCCGCGGTGTGAGCGATCGTGTTGAGAGTGAGGATGGCGGCAAGCGACCGGTCGATGCTCTCCTGGCGGACGTGTCGCAGTGTCTCAGCGAGCCTTGCGTGCGCCTCACGCAGGCCTTCGATATAGGACGGCGTGATGCTGAGCAGCACTGCCTCGGCGATCGAGCAGAGGAACGAGATGACGAGCGCCATCGCGACGAAGGCGACGAGCAGTGCGATGTCGGAGCCGGCCGCCTCGCCCGCCACATCCGTGACCGGGGCGACACCCGCAGCCATGGCGGGCACCGCACCCACCGACAACATCGTGAGGGCCGCCACGAGCACGTGCGCAGATCTCATATGTGCTTGATCTCCTCGGCCGGGCAGACAAGGGGTACAGCGGGTGTTCACGGTCGCTCTCCCGGCGTTGACGAGATTGTATCCGAAGCGTCCTGTGCGTAACGCACGGCGCTCCCTGCCCGCCCGTCGAGCAGGTGCAGGCCTACTTGCGAGCGAAGTTCCAAGACAGCGTGATCTCTTCGCTGCCGTCGCTACTCGTATACGCCTCGCTGCCCGCAAACCCTCCGTCAGGGCGCGACATCGCGACGTCGACGGTGTACGTGTGGTTGCCGCGCACCGACTCGTAGTCGACCCACTGCGAGCCGTGCCGCTCGGACTCTTGGAGCGGGATCGAACCGTGGCTGAAGGTGATCGTGCAGGTGCCGTCGCCGTTATCCCTGAGCACGAACGTGCCCATCGTCTTTCCGGACCCAGTCACCTGGTGGTTCTCGCCGCTCCCTTGGACCTTGAGATCGACGCTCTTGTTCTCGGTGAAGTCGTCGGTGCCCCGCCATCCCGATGGCATCGGGCGAAGCTCCATCTCCGCGGCAGCCTCCCACTGGTAGTGCGTCGACACCCCGCCGACGCGCTTCGCCGTCACGGTGCCGTGGAGTCGGCTGCGCGGATCGTTCTCCAAGACGACTTCGATGCCGGCGTCCTCGAGTTCGGCGAGCACGCTACATCCGGTCGTGAACGCGGCGGCACAGGCTACCAGTACGGCAACGGCGAGGATGCGCCGTAGTATCGTCGCACCCGGACTGCCCTGCACGCGCTCGGTCGGACGCACGCTACTCACACTCCGGATGCGCCTCGCGGCGGATCAGTGCCGGGACGAGCGTGAGTGGCTCGTACGTCTCGCTCACCACGAACGACATCTCGGGAGTGGTGACCCTGACGGTCCCCTTGGCCATGCCTCGGCTGTCGCCGAGCGTGGGGCCATCGTCCGTCCCGAAGATGGTGAACACGACGTCTTCGAACTCGTAGAGGATGTCGACGATGGCGTCCTCGGCATCGAGCGTGCCGCTCATCGAGTAGCTGAACGGAAGGGAGTCCCACGACCCGCTGTCGGGACGCGGCGGCATAGTGAACGCGGCATCGCCGATGATCTGCCCGTACCCTACGATGTCGAGTTCCCCACGCATCGTCCACTCGCCTTCGAGGCCGGCGCAGTTCCATGCGTCGTAGTCGGCGGTATAACCCTCTCCCGACATCTGGATGCGGATCGTGGCGGCCCCCTCGCCCGGCGGAGGTGGCGGTGTCGTGTCTCCGACACCGACCGTTTCGGTCGGAACCTCGGCTGAGTCCGTAGCGGGCTCCTCCGACACTCCGCCTCGGGCGCACCCGGACACGCTCGCCAGCACGAGGCATACGACGAGAACGAAACCAAACATCCAGCCGAATCGTCTGTCGTTCGACATCGGACATCCCCCTCACTCGAGCGCCGGCCCCTGCGAACCACCGCTGGTTCGCCTCCCTGCCACTACTCTAGGCGAATCCCCTGCGCGGAGTGAAGCAGGCCGACAGGCGGTACCGGATCGCCACCCAGCGGGCAGAACTCGGGGCGAGCGGCAACGCTACGAGCGTCGACTCGACTCACGTCACGTCGGGCGGCATCCCGGAGTGCGCTGCCCTCGGCCAGCAGACTACGGCTCCCAGCCGGTGTTGTTGTCGATCTCGATGAACACGGCGTCGCTCACGGCAGCCGTCCCGCCGAGGAGGTAGCTCTGACCGATCGGCAACTTGCCGTTCACGGCGAGGTCGGCGAACCACTGACTGGATCCGACCGGGATCTCCCCGTCTGCGCCGAACAGGAACGGCGTTCCCACGCTCTTGGGAGTCAGCAGGATCGGCGCGCGAGCCTTACCCGCGAACGCCCCGCCGGCAAGAGCGTCCGGGAACGTCGCCCCGGAAGCGTACGCATTCAGGTGCGGATTGTGCAGTACGTACAGAGCGGTGGGATTGTTGGTCGTACCGACCCTGCCATCGTCCCGCGGCCCGGGGCCCTTGAGGTCGCACGCCCACGCAGCGACCTCCTTGGCGGTCTCGTACCTGTCGACACCCGCGATCCGGTGGATGCGGTTGGGCGGAATCCCGTTGTCTACGGGGC
>SLCP01000002.1 GCA_007125735.1 Coriobacteriia bacterium
CCCCTCGGCCAGGCGCGCGGTGACCTCGAGTCCGTCTGCGAGACCCGTGGCGCGCGCGAGCATCTCCCATACCCGCTCCGCGAGCGCTATGCCGCACACCACCCCTGCCGAACGCGCGACCACGCGCCCCGCGAAGCGCTCATCAGCACCGACGACGGCGTGGGTCGTGACATCGCTCGCAAGCAGCGCCTCGGAGCTCCCACCGAGCAACGCCGCCGCATCCACGCCGAGGTCCTCGGCGAGCGCGCGCGCGACGAGGTCGTCGATGAGGTGCGCATCCGGCCGTCCGGCACTCACGACGCACCACCCGGCTCGAACCGCATCGCGTCGCCGCGGCGCCACACGAAACGGCCGAGGAACGACTCGTCGTCGCGTTCCGGGAAGTCGACGCGGCTGTGCGCACCCCGCGTCTCCTCGCGTGCGAGCGCGGCGTGCACGATGAGCGTCGCCACCGTGACCATGTTCTGCACCTCGAGTTCGATCGTGCGCCGGAGCGACACATCGAGCATGCGGGTAAGCCCCCCGACGATCTCGGCCGCCTCGCCGAGTCCGCCGGCCGAGCGGTTCATCCCGGAAAACGCACTCATCGTCTCCTGCAGCGCCGAGCGCGCCTTGGTGATCGTGAAGGCGGCGGTACGGTCCGCCGAGCCCGACACGATACGCGCTGCGCGCGGGCCCCCGACACACTCGCGAGCCAGCACGCGGGCGATCCGCCGCGAGAAGACCACGCCTTCGAGCAGCGAGTTCGACGCGAGCCGGTTCGCACCGTGCAAGCCCGACGCCGTCACCTCGCCCGCCGCGAAGAGCCCGGGCACCGACGTGCGCCCCTCGGCGTCGACGCACACACCGCCAACCATGTAGTGCGCCGCCGGGGCCACTGGCACGAGGTCGTGCGCGAGATCGTGGCCCGCCTCGGCGCACCGTTCCCAGATCGTGGGGAACCGCGCGCGCAGGTGTTCCTCGCCGAGGTGCCGTGCATCGAGCCACACGTGGGGCCGCCCGCACCGGGCCATGATGCGCTCCATCTCGCGGGTCACCACGTCGCGGGGCGCGAGCTCAGCGAGCGGGTGCGCGTCGGGCATGAAGCGCTTCTCGTCGCAGTCGAGCAGGTAGGCGCCCTCGCCGCGCAGCGCCTCGGTGATGAGCGTGCGCGGGTTGGCGTCGGAGTCGAGCGCGGTGGGGTGGAACTGCACGAACTCGACGTCGGCGATCTCGGCGCCCGCCCGCCACGCGGCGGCGACCCCGTCGCCGGTCGCGATGTCAGGGTTGGTGGTGACGCCGTAGACCTGGCCGCACCCGCCGGTCGCGAGCACGACCGCGTCGGCCCAGAGTGCGAGCGGCACGCCGCTCTCGCGCGCGAGCACGAGCGCACCCGCACAGCGGTCGCCGGCAGTGAGCAGGTCCACGAGGAAGTGCTCCTCGATGACGTCGACGTTTCCGGCCTCCCGCACCGCCGCGGTGAGCGCGTGCTGGATCGTCGCGCCGGTCGCGTCCCCGGAGTGCAGGACGCGCGGCAAGCTGTGGCCGCCCTCGCGCGCGAGGCTCACCTTGCCTCCCTCGGCCAGGTCGAACCGCACCCCGAACGCCTCGAGCCCGGCGAGCGCCTCTGCGGCCTCGGCCACGACGGTGCGCACCACCTCCGCATCGCAGATGCCCTGACCCACGACGAGCGTGTCGGCCAGGTGCAACTCGACCGAGTCGGCCTCGCCCACCGCACCGGCGATGCCGCCCTGCGCGTACCACGTCCCGGTCTCGGCGAGGCGCGCCTTTGTCACGAGCCCCACCCGCACGGTGTCGGGAACCGAGAGCGCCACCGTGAGCCCGGCGATCCCCGAGCCGATGACGATCACGTCGTAGGCGCGCCGCTCGAAGTCGTCGGTGTCGAAGTCGAGCAGGTAGCGCCGTCCGAGTGCAGCCGGCAGGTCACCGGGCACCGGTGGAGCGCCCACACGCGCACCGGCGTGCCCCGACCTGCGCTCCCGCGTCCGGTCGTGCACCTCCCGCAGGTTGTCCGGCGCCTCAGCCAAGCGCCACCATCCGCTCCACCGCGCCGCGTGCTGCCGCGGCGGTCTCCGGATCGACCTCTATCGCGGTTTGCATCCCGGCGAGCGAGTCGAGAACCTTGCCGAGCGTGGTCACCTTCATGTTGGGGCAGAGCATGCGAGGCGCGAGGTTCACGAACCGCTTGCCCGGCGCAGCCTTGGCGAGCGCATGCAGCAAGCCCTCCTCGGTCACCACGATGAACTCGTCTGCCGCCGAGGAGACCGCGTGGCGCAGCATCTGGCTCGTCGAGAGCACCGCGTCGGCGAGCGCCGTCACCTCGGGACGGCACTCAGGATGCGCGAGCACCTCGGCCGACGGGTGCACCTCCATCGCCTCGAGCACCTGCCCCACGGTGACGTCGTCGTGCGTCGGACACCAGCCCTCCCACGCGATGACCTCCACCTCGGGCAGCTGCGCATCGACCCACGCGGCGAGGTTGCGGTCGGGGCCAAAGAGCACCTGCGACGCCGCGAGCGAGCGCACGACCTCGACCGCGTTCGCCGAGGTGCAGCAGATGTCGGAGAGCGCCTTGACCTCCGCCGAGGAGTTCACGTACGTCACCACCGGCACGCCGGGGTGCTCGGCGCGCCACGTCTCGAGCTGCGCGCCGGTGAGCATGTCGGCCATCGGGCACCCCGCGTCCGGCTCGGGCATGAGCACCGTCTTTGCGGGCGAGAGGATCTTCGCTGTCTCGGCCATGAAGTGGACACCGGCGAAGACGATGACCGATGCGTCGGTCGCCGCCGCCTGTCGCGAGAGGCCGAGCGAGTCGCCCACGAAGTCCGCGATGTCCTGCACCTCGGGGCGCTGGTAGTTGTGCGCGAGGATGACCGCGTCGCGCTCGTGGGCGAGTTCGCGGATCTCCTCGGCAGCGGCGACCGGGTCGAGTACGGGACTCATGCGCGCACCTCCCCTTCAGCGACGGCCGGCGGCACGAGTTCGCAGTTGTCGATGAGCCGCGTCGCGCCCACACGCGCAGCCACGAGCGCCCGCGCCGGACGATCGACGGTCTCGAGCGGCTCGAGGCTCGCCGGATGGACGATGGCGACGTAGTCGACCGCGAGTGCCGGCTCCTCGGCCAGCACGCTCGCCATCGCACGTTCGAGCACGCGCGCATCACGCTCTCCCCACGCGAGCGCTCCTGCCGCGGCATCGAGCGCCGCGGGCACCGCGTGTGCAGCGGCGCGCTCCTCGGCGGACAGGTACACGTTGCGGCTCGAGAGCGCGAGCCCGTCGCGGTCGCGCACGATCGGGTGGGACGCGACGGTCACCTGGAGGTCGAGGTCGGCGACGACTCTCCGCACGACCTGCAGTTGTTGGTAGTCCTTCTCGCCAAAGAACGCGATGTCGGGCCGCACGATCGAGAGCAGCTTCGTCACCACCGTCGCGACGCCGGCGAAGTGGCCGGAGCGCACCTCGCCTTCCCAGCGGTTCCCGAGCGGCCCGGGCTCGACGGTGACGCTCGCATCCTCGGCGTACATGTGCGCCGCCGAGGGGGTGAACACGAGATCGACACCCTCGGCGGCGAGCAACTCCATGTCGTGGTCGATGTCGCGGGGGTAGGTGTCGTAGTCCTCACCCGGCGCGAACTGCGTGGGGTTCACGAACACCGAGACCACTACGTACTCGGCCCGCGCGCACGCCGCCCGGACGAGCGCGAGGTGCCCGTCGTGAAGCGCGCCCATCGTGGGCACGAGCGCGACCGTCTTGTGTTCCGCGCGGGCGTCGGCGACCGCCTTGCGCGCCTCTGCCTTCGAGCCGACCCGCTCCATCCGCCTACCCTTCGTCCGCGTGGTCGCCCACGGCGCGCAGGCGTCCACCGCGCGCGCTCTCGACCTCGGTCCGCGCGGTGACGTCCATGTGGGTGGTCTGCTCCTCGGCGGGAAACGCGCCTTCACGCACCTCATCGGCGTAGCGCGCGACGGCCTCTTCGATCGCCGCCCCGATGTCAGCGTAGCGCTTGGCGTGCCGCGGGAGGAACGCGCCCCCTAAGCCGAGGAGGTCGTGGAAGACCTGCACCTGACCGTCGCAGCCCGCGCCCGCGCCGATGCCGATGGTGGGCACCGCGAGCTCGCGCGTGGCGATCGCGGCGAGCTCGGCCGGGATGCACTCGAGCACGACCGCGAACGCACCGGCCTCTTCGAGTGCGCGGCAGTCCTCGAGGAGCGCGAGCGCGGGAGCGGCCTCCTTGGCCTGCACCTTGTATCCGCCAAGCTGGTGCACCGATTGCGGCGTGAGCCCCACGTGTCCCATGACCGGGATGCCGGCCTCTACGAGCCTGCGCACGACCGGCGCTACCGAGGCCCCGCCCTCGACCTTCACGGCTGCCGCCCCGCCCTCGGCGATAAGGCGGCCAGCGTTGCGTACGGCCTCATCGGCCGAGACCTGGAACGTCATGAACGGCATGTCGGCGATCACGAGCGCACGCGTGGCACCGCGCACGACCGCAGCGGTGTGGCGCACCATGTCATCGAGGGTCACCGGCAACGTCGAGTCGAACCCGAGCACGGTCATGCCGAGGGAATCGCCAACAAGGATCGCGTCGACGCCCGCGGCCTCGACGAGGCGCGCCGAGGGGGTATCGTACGCGGTGAGCATGACGATCGGCCGGCTGGCCTCTTTCATCGCCCGCAGTGCGGTCGTCGTGACCGCGCGTGCGGAGTCGAACGGCACCATGGTGCTCATGGCGTTCACATCCTTCCCGATCTGCCGTCTCGGCCCCGGCCTTCTCCGAGGTCCCAGCGGCCCCGTACGGGTGGGAGTGAGAGTATACCCCTCGCTACCCTGTCTCGGCATCCTCATCGAACACCGGAGGCGCTGCGGCCGCAGCGGCGAGCACGTACTTGGCCTTCTCGGCTAGCGACACCGGCACGAGCAGGCGGAACAGCGGCTTGATGCCGTAGGGGTTCGCGAACTGCTCGGGCGGGTACGGGTCCCACACGTAGGGGATCCCCTCCCCGTCGAGCACGGAGCGCTCGAACATGAGCGCGACGCCCACCGCGGGGAAGCCCTCTCCTCGGCCGGTCTCGCCTGCCACGGCGACCTCGACCCACTCGTCGGAGGCGTGCCGGTCCGCGTGCTCGATGTCGCGCGTGATCGACTCGAAGCCGGGCAGGGCTCCGAGCACGCGCATGACGCGCCCGTAGCGCACGCGGTCCGCTTCGATCGGCGTTCCGTCCGGCTGCGACACGAGCGGGTCGACCTCGAGCAGCGGCGCGATCACGAAATCCCGCTCGAGGAGGCGCGGGTGCGGGATCGTCAACCGCTCGCTCTCCCACTCCTCGTCGCCCATGAGCAAGATGTCGAGATCGACCGGCCGCGGCGCGCCCGCGGGAGCAGGCTCGCGCCCGTGCGTGCGCTCGATGTCTTGGAGCGCGTCGAGCAAGACGTCCGCCGCAAGCCCGGTGTCGATGACGGCCACGCCGTTGGCGAACGGCGGGTCGTCGGGATCGGGCCATGACTCGGACTCGTAGATGCGCGAGACCGCGATCACCGCAGTCTCGGGAAGCGCGTCGACATCCCTGAGTGCTGCCGAAAGCGTCTCCAACCGGTCGCCTTCGTTCGCTCCGAGTCCGATGTGCGCACGCTCCACGGTGCTCACCTCCCGATCGCCGACACAACCTTGAGAGCCTGGACGGTCTCTGCGACGTCGTGCACGCGCACGACGTGTGCCCCGTTAAGAGCCGCGTACGCTGCCGCGCCCACGCTTCCGTGGATGCGCCGGGTGGGATCGTCCTCACCCAGTATGTTCCCGATGAAGCGCTTCCGGCTCGCCCCCACGACCACCGGATAGCCGAGGGCCGCTATCTCCGATAGGCGCCGCAAGAGCTCGAGATTGTGCTCGGTCGTCTTGCCGAACCCGATGCCGGGATCGATCCCGATACGTTCGCGCGCGACTCCTGCCTCATGCAGCGCCTCAGCCCGCTGGCCGAGGAACCCCGTCACCTCGGCGACCACGTCATCGTAGCGGGGGTCGTCTTGCATGGTGGCGGGCTCGCCGAGCATATGCATGACGACGAGTCCCACCTCGCTCGCCGCTGCGACCTCGACCATCGCCGGGTCGCGGAACCCCGAGACGTCGTTCACGATGCCGGCTCCCGCCTCGACGCACGCGCGCGCGACGGCGGCGTGCCGCGTGTCGATCGACACCGGGACCACGCCGTCGGCTGCGAGTGCCTCGACCACCGGCAGCACCCGCGCGAGCTCCTCGGCCTCGCTCACCGGCGCAGCTCCGGGGCGGGTCGACTCGCCGCCAACGTCGACGATGTCGGCCCCGGACGCAACCATGCCGGATGCATACCCCACGGCGGCAGCGGGGTTTGCGTGGGCACCCCCGTCCGAGAACGAATCGGGCGTCACGTTCACGATGCCCATGACCAACGGGCGGTCGAGGACGAGTCGCTGCGACCCGCAATGCCAGGTCAGGCCGCTCATCCGGCACGCCCCAGTGCGCGGACGCCGGACAACCGCCTGCTCCCCGCTGCTACCGTTCGCCGAAAACCCCGGATTCGTGCAAGACTTAACGGTCTCGAGTGGTATATTATATATATGAGCGGTTTGTGAATGCCGGCACAAGCGCTCACCAAGCCGGAGTCTGGATCACCGGCGCAGGAAGGGAGGCGAGCGTCATGATCACCGCATTCTCGGTAGTGATGCTTGGCCTCGGAGCCGTACTGCTCGTTTCGGCGCTCGTCTACATCGTCGGGTTCGTCGTCTCCGCCATCATCGGCGCAGGCTATGCGACTGTCGATGCAGCCGTGCACCACGGGGAGCACGACGCCAAGGTCCACGCAGCCTGAACGGGCGACGCCCAACGACGTGACTGAGAGCGTGTTCCCGTCGCTCATCGGTGCGCCTATCGGCCCTTGATGAGCGACATCGCCTCCGAGCGTGTGGCTATGCTGCGCTCGAAGATGCCGCGAACGGCCGACGTCGTCGTGATGGCCCCTGGCTTCTGAACGCCGCGCATCGACATGCAGAGGTGCTCGGCTTCGATCACGACCATCACGCCAGACGGCTCCAGGTGCTCGACGATGGTGTCGGCGATCTGGCTCGTCATCCGCTCCTGGACCTGCGGC
>SLCP01000218.1 GCA_007125735.1 Coriobacteriia bacterium
CCCGGGACCGTAACCTCCGCTCCGAGAGCGGCCTCGGTCACCGTGAGCGACATCCGCGCGTGCAGATCGGCGCCCTCGCGGTGCAGGTACTCGTGGGGCGCGATGCGCACCGTCACGATGAGGTCGCCGGCCGCCGCACCGCGGATGCCCGCCTCGCCCGCACCCCGGACGCGGATCTGCATCCCGTCGTCGATACCTGCGGGGATCTCGAGCGTCACGTGGTCGCGGTCGGGCACGCGGCCCTGGCCCTGGCACTCCGAACACGGGTCGGCGATGACCTGGCCCGTACCCGCACACCCGTCGCATGCAGCGACCGTCTGCATGACGCCGAGGAACGTCCGTCGCTCGGTGCGTCGCTGACCGGCACCGTTGCAGAGCGGACACGTCGACGGGCCCGAATCGCCGACGGAACCGCTCGCGCCGCATTCGTCACACGGGACGAGCCGGTTGACCGCGACCTCCTTCTCGGCCCCCCCGGCAGCCTCCTCGAGCGTGATGACGACCTGCATCGCCATGTCGCGCCCCTCGCGGCGCACCCGCTGCCCGGCGGCGCCGGACATCCCGCCAAAGAACACACTGAACAGGTCGTCCATCCCGAACCCGCCGCCGAACAAGTCCCCGAGGTCGGGGCCGTAGCCGCCGCCCCCGCGCGGGTCGACGGTGCCGAAGCGGTCGTACATCTCGCGCTTCTGGGGATCGGAGAGCACGTCGTACGCTTCGTTGACGGCCTTGAACCGCTCCTCGGCGTCTCCGTCACCACACACATCGGGGTGACACTCGCGCGCCTTGCGGCGGAACGCCTTCTTGATCTCAGCCTCGGTCGCGTCCTTCGACACGCCGAGCAATCCGTAGTAGTCCTTGGTACCTGCAGGCACGAACATCCTCCGTGGGTCGGGTACGGTCAGGGTCGGGCGGGGCGGTCTCTCAGGCGTTCGCGCACGGACCGTCGAGAGCCTCGGTAAGCCCCTCGGCCACACTGTGCACCGCTGCGATCGCCCGCGGGTAGTCCATGCGCGTGGGCCCGATCACGCCGATCATGCCGTCGGTCTGCTCCGAGCCGTATCGCGCCGCTACGAGACTCATGTGACCGAGCTCGCTCAGGCGGTTCTCGCTGCCGATGCGGATCGTCAGACCGCCGGTCCGCACCACCTCGCGGAACGCCTCGAGCAGTGCGAGCCCGTCTTCGAGGACTGAGAGCAAAGGTGCAGCCATGCCGGCATCGGCGAACTCCGGCAAGCGCAGGAGCTCGGGCACGCCCACGTGGTAGAGGCGGTCGCGGTCGGCCTCCTCGAGGCACGCGACGACCTGCTCCATGATGTCGCCGAGGAGCGCGTCTTCCGGATGTGCGGGATCGACCGCCGCGTGCAGCGGGCGCACCTCGGTGGCGCGCTTGCCGTCGAGGCCGGCGTTGAGCGCTCGCTCCACGTCTGCTAGGTGCTCCGGCGTGGTCTCGTGGGCCAGCTCGACGGTGCGATTCACAACCTGGCCGTTCTCGGTGATGACGACGAGCAGCGCGCGCCGCGGCCCCATCGCGAGAAGATCGACCCGGCGCACCCGCGACAGATCGAACGCAGGCGCAGCCACGACGGCGACGTAGTGGGTCAGGCTCGACAGTAGCGTCGACGTCTGCCGCATCAGCACATCGAGCTCACTGGCGAGTTCGACACGGGTGCGGCGCACCGCCGCGTCTTCGCGCAGGGTCGCGATGGTCCCCGACTCGATGAGGTCGTCGACGAACGCTCGGTATCCGGTGTCGGTCGGCACGCGGCCAGATGAAACGTGCGGCTGATAGACGTAGCCGGTCTCCTCGAGCGCGGAGAGCTCGTTTCGCACCGTAGCCGGACTGCACCCGAGCTGGTAGCGCTCCACGAGGTGCTTCGAGCCGACCGGCTGGCCGCTCTCGATGTACTCTTCGACGAGTGCTCTCAGCACCCGATGACGTCTCTCGTTCAGCATCGTCCCTCACCCACACGCACTCACGGTCGTGGGCCGATCCGGTCTCGCGGCTGGCCCGTTTCTGGCACTCGATTATAGCGAGTGCCAAGCAAGCCCGCGAGATGGGCGCCGACACACACGGCCACACGCCTACCACACCTCGGCGAACACCTCGTTGCCGAGGAGCCAGCCGCGACGGGTGAGCCGCCACCGGCCCCCCGCACGCTCCACGAGCGCCTGCTGTTCGAGCCTCAGCAGCGCATCGACGACACCCGCGCGCTCGGCGAGGTCCGCGGCCACCCCCTCTGCGAGCCGCAAGCCCAGTACGACGTCCTCGCGCAGCGCCTCCTCGGCGGTCAGGTACTCGACTTCCTCGGGCGCTCCGGTAGCGGTGCGTATGAACGCTACGGTGTCTGCGGCATGGGTGAAGCGCACCCGCGCTGCATCGGCGGGCACGTCGACGATGACACGTCCCACGCCCACGACCGACGGATCGGCCCACGACTCGCTCGCGGCGGCCGCGCGGAACGCGGCGACCGGCACCATGCTCGATGCCGAGGGCCCGAGCCCGATGTAGGGCCTTCCCGTCCAGTAGCCGAGGTTGTGCACGCACTGCTCCCCCTCGCGGGCGTAGCTGGCGATCTCGTAACGCGCGAGCCCAGCGTCGGCGAGCACCTCGTCGGCGCGCTCCATCATCTCCGCAGCCGCGTCAGGATCGGGCTCGGGAAGCGCTCCGGTCGCGACGTGGTGCGCAAGGGGCGTCGCCTCTTCCACGGTGAGCGGGTAGACGCTCACGTGCCCCGCGCCGGTCGCGACCGCACGCTCGAGGGTCGCCTGCCACGAGGCGAGGGATTGGCCGGGCACCCCGCACATCAGGTCGAGAGCGACGCGGGCGCCGGTCGCCACGAGCTCGCGCACCGCTCTCTCGGCGGCCTGAGCGTCGTGACACCTGCCGAGTACGCGCAAATCCGCGCCGTCGAAGCTCTGCACGCCGACCGAGAACCGCGTCACCCCCGATGCGTGAAGGCGAGCCGCCAGCTCCGGCGAGCTCGTGTCGGGATTCGTCTCGACCGTGATCTCGGCGCCCGGGCGCATGTTCGCGATGGCGCAGAGGTCGGCGATGCTGCCGGTAAGCCCATCGCCGAGCGTGGTGGGCGTGCCGCCACCCACATAGAGCGAAAGCACGTCATCGAGCACGCCGAGTGCCGCCCAGTGCCGTGCCGCCTCCCCCACGGCCCACGCGAAGTGCTCGGGCTCTTCAGGGGACACATCGCAGAAGGGCTGGGAGTGGAAGTCACAGTAGGCGCACTTGAGCACGCAGAACGGGACGTGGACGTAGAGCGAGACCGGTCCGAGCGTCGCAGGGTGATGAGACGCGTGCTGCGCGAGCGGCCGGGGTTCAGCCGGTGCGCACATCATGTCGCGGACTTCCAGCGCCGATAGGCGGGGTTGTGGTTGGCGGGGCAGTCGTTGGTGCAGTGCGCACACGTGGCGCGGTAGTAGGCGGCGAAGCCCACCGCGATCACAGCGAGCGGCACGGCAGCGGCGAACGGGTGGAACCGCCACGCTCCGTACACGCCGACCGCATACGCGAGCAATACAGGAGCACCGAGCACCGCCGAGCGGAGATCGGAGAACCCGACATCCTCGGCTACCTCGCTGCGATCACCCGACCGAAACAGGGAATCGGGCGAGCACGGGTTGATAGCGCACGCCATATTCGTGCACCGCGTGCACCCGAGACGCCAGTGCACGACGCCGGTCACCGCAAGTCCCACCGCAGACAGCGAGAACGCGATCGTGTCTCCGAGTGCCGCGAACACCATCGTCACAGCCACGCCGGCGAGCAGTACGTACACCGAGCGCTTCCTCATCCGCGGCGCCCCCCGTCATTCGTCCACCTTGAGGATAGCCATAAACGCGTCCTGTGGCACGTCGACGTTGCCCACCGACTTCATCCGCTTCTTACCCTTCTTCTGCTTCTCGATGAGCTTGCGCTTGCGCGTGATGTCACCGCCGTAGCACTTCGCGAGCACGTCCTTGCGCTTGGCACGCACTGTCTCGCGTGCCAGGATCTTGCCCCCGATGGCCGCCTGGATCGGCACCTCGAACATCTGCCGAGGGATGATCTCGCGCAGTTTCTCGGTGAGCACCTTGCCGCGCGCGTAGGCCTTCTCGCGGTGCACGATGAAGCTCAGCGCATCCACCGGCTTGCCCGCAAGCAGGATGTCGAGCTTGACGAGGTTGCTCGGCCGGTAGCCGATGTACTCGTAGTCGAGGCTCGCGTAGCCGCGCGTGCGACTCTTGAGCTGGTCGAAGAAGTCCATGATGAGTTCGGAGAGCGGCGTCTCGTAGTGCATCTCGACCGTGGTCGCCGAGAGGTACTGCATGTCTTTGAATGTCGAGCGCCGTCCCTCGGCGAGTTCCATGACCTGCCCCACGTAGTCCGGCGGCACGAGCACGGTGGCTTTCAGATACGGCTCCTCGACCCGCTCGATGTGCCCGGGTTCGGGCATGTCTTGCGGCGAATGGACGATGACCTTCTCGCCCTTCGTCGTGTAGACGTGGTACTCGACGCTCGGCGCGGTCGCGAGCAGATCGAGGTCGAACTCGCGCTCGAGGCGCTCCTTGATGACCTCCATATGGAGCAAGCCGAGGAACCCGACACGAAAGCCGAACCCGAGCGCGTGGCTCGACTCCGGGTCGTAGACGAGCGCCGGGTCGTTGAGCTGGAGCTTGTCGAGCGCGTCGCGTAAGTCCGGGTACTGGTCGCCGTCGATCGGGTAGAGGCCCGTGTAAACCATCGGCTTGACCTCGCGGTAGCCGGGGAGCGGCTCGGTGGCGCCGTGCCGCGCAAGCGTCACGGTATCGCCGACCTTGACGAGCGCAGGGTCTTTGAGTCCGGTGATGAGGTAGCCGACCTCGCCAACGGTCAACTCCTCGACGGGCGTGTTCGCCGGACGGCGCACGCCCACCTCTTCGACGTCGGTGACGACATCCGTGGCCATCATGCGAACCTTCATGTTCGCGCCGACCGTGCCGTCGATGACGCGGATGAGCGCGACCACCCCGCGGTACGCGTCGAAGTACGAGTCGAAGATGAGCGCCTTCAAGGGTGCCGCGGCATCGCCGACCGGGTGGGGCACGCGCCTGATCACGGCCTCGAGCACCTCGCGGACCCCCTCGCCCGTCTTGCCGCTTGCAAGTACGGCCTCATCGGCCGGGATCGCGAGACCCTCCTCGATCTCGTGACGGACGCGCTCGGGCTCCGCGGCGGGCAGGTCGATCTTGTTGATGAGCGGGATGATCTCGAGGTCGGCGTTCATCGCCATCATCGCGTTCGCGACCGTCTGCGCCTCCACACCCTGAGCGGCGTCGACGACGAGGATGACGCCCTCGCACGCTTGCAGCGATCGCGACACCTCGTAGGTGAAGTCGACGTGCCCGGGCGTGTCGATGAGGTTGAGCTGGTAGGTCTCTCCATCCGCGGCCTCGTAGAGCACGCGCACCGCCTGGGCTTTGATGGTGATGCCACGCTCGCGCTCGATGTCCATCGAGTCGAGGACCTGTTCGACCATGTCGCGGTCGGCCACGGTGTGCGTCAGCTCGAGGATGCGATCCGCGAGCGTGGACTTACCGTGGTCGATGTGCGCGATGATCGAGAAGTTCCGGATGTGGGTGGGGTCGCTCATATCTGCGAAAGTGTAGCAGGGCTGGCTGCGCGTGTGTTAGACTTTGCCGGTTCGTCGTCGTCCCCCACTGCGACGGGCACCACGATCGGATAGCGAGAGGAACCGCACCAGTGGCCAACATCAAGAGTCAGAAGAAGCGCGTGTTGACCAACGCCAAGGCGCACGAGCGCAACAAGGCGGTCAAGTCCGCCGTCAAGACCGCGATGAAGAAGGTCGACGCCGCCGTCGAGGCCGGCGACAAAGACGCCGCCGTCGAGGCCGCCAACACCGCGTCGCGCCTGCTCGACAAGGCTGCGAGCAAGGGCGTCATCCACAAGAATCAGGCTGCGAACCGCAAGTCGGGCATGGTCAAGAAGGCCAACGAGGTAGGCGCCTAGTCGTCGCAGACCGCGATGATCCACCGTTCGAACGCGAGCCGGGACTCCCGGCTCGTTTTCATTTCCGCTTCCGCCTGCGCCGCGCCACGCAGGGCGTCCACGAGCTCTGACGGCGTGAAGCGGTCTGCCTGCCGCAGCAGCGTGCGGGCCTGCCAATCTCGAACCCCCACCTCGCGCATGATCTCGCCGAGCGCAGCACCGCGCTCTCCTCGGCTCGACAATGCCGAGACCGACAGCAGGTTTCTGATGTGGCGCACGCTGAGCGCGTGGATGCCGTATATCGATTCGCCCTCGTCGAGCAGCGCCGCGAGACGGCGCAGCGCGGTCCGGCCATCTCGTCCGCCGAGGGCATCGGTGAAGTCGAACACCGACGTCGGGGCGGTGGTCGACATCACCTGCTCGATCTCGGCACGGGACAGCGTATCCTCGTCGCCGGTGAACGCCACGACCTTGTCGATCTCGATCGAAAGCCGGCGCAGGTCGTGCCCGACCGCACGCACCAGCACCTCGGCGGCGTCGAGGCCTACGCGCTTCCCGCGCTCGGCGAACATCTCGATCACCGTGCGCGGGTAATCCTTCTTACTCGGCGCCTTGAACTCAGACACGCCGCCAAGCGCATCGATCGCCTTATAGATGCGCAGGTTCTTCGCGAGCTTGGCGGCCACGAGCACGAGGACGGTATCGGTGTTGGGGTCTGCCGCGTAGGCGGCGAGCGCGCCCAGGGCGTCGGTCGACATGCGGTCCGCCCTGCGCACGATGACGAGGCGGCGCTCGGACATGAACGGCAACGTGTTCGCGGCAGCCACGATCGCGTCGACGTCCGCCGTGTCCCCATCGAACATCGAGAGGTTGTAGTCGAGGTCGGCTACCTCGGCGAGCCGCTTCTTCAGGCGCTCGACGGCCTGCTCCAAGAGCAGCTCCTCCGGGCCGTGGATGAGGTAGACGGGCTTGAGGTCTGAGAGTGTGGTCGACATACCGTTCCGGTCTCGGTGTGTGAGTGCGGCCGCGCGAGGCGATGCGCCCCGCCACGGCACCGATTGTCGCATACGGCGGCGGTGCCGA
>SLCP01000193.1 GCA_007125735.1 Coriobacteriia bacterium
ACCGATTCCGAGGTGAAGTAGTACTCGCGATCTGCCATGCGCACTCCTTGTCCTCCGGCGCCGTCCAAGCGCACGAAAAAGCCCTTGCCTGGTGTGACAAGGGCTTGGGCTCACGCGCACGCGGCGCAGTCGCGCTCTTCCCTCATCTTCCAGGCCACTAACCAGCCTGCCGAGATGTGGCACCGTGCGTCACGTTCGACGTCGGTTGCCGGGGCTTCACAGGGCTCGGTCCCTCCACCCGCTGCGGTCGCACACGACCGCCTCTTGATGAGCACAGCCACGATAGCACGCGTGCGGCTGATTGCCTAGGTCGGGTACCATGAGGCACGTTCGTCATCCGCCGAGTGAGAGGTGTTCCTCGTGTCCGACCCCGTCCGCGTCCGCTTCGCCCCGAGCCCGACCGGCCACCTGCACATCGGGGGTGCCCGCACCGCGATCTACAACTGGGCCTTCGCGCGCAGGCACGGCGGCACGTTCGTGCTGCGCATCGACGATACCGATGCGGAGCGTTCCACGCCTGAGAACACGGCGGCCATCCTCTCCGCACTCCGGTGGCTCGGGCTCGACTGGGACGAGGGTCCCGAGGCAGACGGCGGCCACGGTCCATACTTCCAGACCCAGCGCGCGGCCTCCTACGCCCGCGCCCTCGAGCGTCTCAAGACCGCCGACGCGGTCTACCCGTGCTTCTGCTCGGCCGAGGAGCTCACCGCCTCCCGTGAGGCCGCCCGCGCCACAGGCACATTCGCCGGCTATCCGCGTTCCTGCCGCGCCATCGATGCCGACGCGGCGACCACGCGCATCGCTTCCGGCGAGCCCCACACGTGGCGCCTCAAGGTCCCTGAAGGCCGCGGGGACGTCGTTTTCGAGGACGCGGTACGCGGCACGAGCACGTTTGCCGCTGACGTCCTCGACGACTACATCGTGATCCGTTCCGACGGTACCCCCACCTACAACTTCGCCACCGTCGTCGACGACGCCGAGATGGAGATCACCCACATCATCCGCGGCGACGACCACCTCTCCAACACTCCTCGGCAGATACTCGCCTACGAGGCCCTCGGCGCTCCCCTGCCCACCTTCGCCCACCTCTCGATGATCTGGGGTCCCGACGGCAAGCGCCTCTCCAAGCGCCACGGGGCAGCCAACGTCGAAGACTACCGGGATGCGGGCTACCTGCCCGAAGCGCTCGTCAACTACCTCGCACTCCTCGGCTGGTCGCTCGACGACAAGACCACGATCATCGACGCGCCCACGCTCGTCGCGAACTTCTCGCTCGACCGCGTCTCGAAGAATCCCGCGGTCTTCGACGCCGAGAAGCTCGAGTGGATGAACGGCGTCTACCTGCGCGACATGACCGCCGAGGAGTTCGTCGACCGCATGGCGCCGGTGCTGAGCGATGCGGGCCTCCTGGCCGAGGAGGACGCACCGGAACGCCGCGAGTGGCTCTGCGAACTCGCCCCCCTCGTGTCCGAACGCGTCAAGCGGCTCGATGAGATCGCGCCGATGGTGACGTTCCTCTTCGCCGACACCGTGACGATCGACGAGGCAGCGCGCGCGAAGGTGATCGAAAAGGAGGGTGCCGACGTCGCCCTCGAGGCGATCGCGAACGTCCTCGAGGCGCTCGATGACTTCACGCCCGAGGCTGTCGAAACCGCGTTGCGGTCGGTGCCCGAGGCTACCGGAGTCAAGCCCAAACTCGTGTTCCAGGCCGCGCGGGTCGCCGTCAGCGGATCGACCGTAAGCCTCCCGCTGTTCGAGTCGCTCGCGCTGCTCGGCAAGGAGCGCTCGGTCGCGCGTGTGCGGGACGCGATAGGTGAGAACCACACGTGAGGCGATTCACCTCAAGTCGAGGTCACACGGCCTAGGCATAGCCGCTCCCACCGGCATCCTTCGGGTTGACAGCCCCGCACCGCGTCCGTAATATGACGTTCCGCGCCCTGGCACGGTAGGTGCGTAGTGGGTGTCGTGTTGGGGTGTGGTGTAACTGGCAACACGTCGGATTCTGGTTCCGAAGAGTCTAGGTTCGAGCCCTAGCACCCCAGCCAGAACGGCCCGTTAGTCTAGCGGTGAGGACGCCGCCCTCTCAAGGCGGAGATCACGGGTTCGAATCCCGTACGGGCTACCAGAGACTTGCGAAGGCCCCCGTCAGGTGGACGACACCGGCGGGGGCCTTCTGTCTTCTCTTGCAGCAGAGTCTCCCGCCTGTCCGGAGCAGCCGTGTGCTATCCTCAGCCACCATGGAAACCACAACACCTCCAGCACCAGAACGTAGCGACTTCATCCGCGAGATCGTCACGACCGACCTACGCGAAGGCACCCACGAGTCGATCGTCACGCGATTCCCGCCCGAGCCCAACGGCTATCTCCACATCGGACACGCCAAGTCGATCTGTTTGAACTTCGGCATCGCCGAGGAGTTCGGTGGCCGCTGCCATCTGCGCTTCGACGACACGAACCCGGTCAAGGAGGAGCAGGAATTCATCGACTCCATTGAGGCCGACGTCCGCTGGCTCGGCTTCGACTGGGGCGAGCACCTCTACTTCGCTTCCGACTACTTCGAGCAGCTCTACGCGTGGGCCGTCCACCTCATCGAGGCCGGCAAGGCCTACGTCGACGACCTGTCGGCCGACGAGATCCGCGAGTACCGGGGCACCCTCACCGAGCCCGGCCGCGAGAGCCCGTGGCGCGACCGCTCGGTCGCAGAGAATCTCGATCTGTTCGCTCGCATGCGCGCGGGCGAGTTTCCCAACGGCGCTCGCGTGCTGCGCGCCAAGATCGATATGGCCTCCCCCAACATCAACTTCCGCGACCCGGTGATGTACCGCATTCTGCACGCAGTGCACCCGCGTACCGGCGATGCGTGGTGCATCTACCCTTCCTACGACTTCGCACACGGACAGTCCGACGCGATCGAGCACATCACCCACTCGATCTGCACGCTGGAATTCCAGGACCACCGTCCGCTCTACGACTGGTTCATCGAGAACCTCCCGGTCCCGTCTCGCCCACGCCAGTACGAGTTCGCGCGCCTCAACCTCACACACACCGTGCTCTCAAAGCGCATATTGCTGAGACTCGTCAGCGAGGGTCATGTACGCGGATGGGACGATCCTCGGATGCCTACCCTCTCCGCCCTGCGTCGCCGAGGGTTCCCCGCCGAGGGGATCCGTGACTTCGCAGCGATGATCGGTGTGGCACGGGCAGATAGCGTCGTCGAGGTCGAGATGCTCGAGCACGCGGTGCGCGACGTCCTCAACCGCGAGGCGCAGCGCCGGTTCGCCATCCTCAAGCCCCTCAAGGTAGTCATCGAGAACTATCCGGAGGGCGAGGTCGAGTACGTCGAGGTCCAGAACAATCCCGAGGATCCGTCTGCCGGCACGCGCCCGGTGGCCTTCTCGCGCGAACTGTGGATCGAGCGCGACGACTTCATGGAAGACCCCCCTAAGAAGTTCTTCCGCCTCGCTCCCGGCCGAGAGGTGCGCCTACGCTCGGCGTACTTCGTGACGTGTACAGAAGTCGTGAAGGACGACGCCGGCGAGATCGTCGAGCTCAGATGCACCTACGACCCCGACACCCGCGGCGGCAGCGCACCGGACGGCCGCCGCCCCAAGGCCACGCTCCACTGGCTTTCTGTCGCACACGCGGTGCCGGTCGAGGTCCGCCTCTACGACCACCTCTTCGCAAGCGAGTACCCCGGCGCCGACGGTCGCGACCTCTTCGATGACCTCAATCCCGACTCCGAGATCGTGCTTCGCGACTCCTTCGTAGAACCTTCGCTCGCGGAGTTCGCGTCCGGCGAAACGGTCCAGTTCGAGCGCCTCGGCTACTTCTGCCCGGATGTTGATTCCTCACCCGGAGCCCCGGTCTTCAACCGCACCCTCACGCTCAAGGACACCTGGGCGAAGCTGCAGAAGCAGGGCCGGCACGACTGAGGCGCCTCAAGAGACTCCGCTGTTCGGTCCCACATCCGGTACCCCCATCCTCGGCTTGGCTTGCTACCTGCTAGAATAGTGATTGGAGTGGGCCAGGCGGTCGCGCGCGCACTCGATGCGCGTGAGGAAAGTCCGGACTCCACAGGGCAGGGTGCCTGCTAACGGCAGGGCGCGGCGACGCGACGGAAAGTGCCACAGAAAAGAAGACTCCCCCGCATCCGCGGGAGAAAAGCTGAAACGGTGCGGTAAGAGCGCACCAGCGTCACGGCAACGTGGCGGCTTGGCAAACCCCACCCGGAGCAAGGGCGAATAGGAGCGGTCAAGGCCGGCCCGGCCGTCGCTCGGGTTGCCCGCGTGAGGCCGTCGGCGACGGCGGTCCCAGATAGATGACCGTCCTCGACAGAATCCGGCTTACCGGCCCACTCCCGCTACAACGTGATGAGGGCGGTCACCCTGGTGACCGCCCTCTCGGTGTCCTTGTCGTGTCACACCGCTTCTAGCGCGGTACGATCCGAACGGCGTTGGGCGCGATACGGACGATCTCGAAGTCGCGGATCGTCGTGGTGCCAGTGCCCCACCATGCCACGTTCTCGGCGGCGTCCATGACTCTCAGCCGGTACGTGAACGTGCCCGTACGTGCCGTTCCGCTCTCGTCGCCTGCACCGTTCCACGAGATCTTCGCTGCACCGGCTCTGTTGGTGGCGCTGCGAGTAGCGTACAGCTTCCCGCTCTCGTCGTAGATGTAGAGCCACGTGCGAACGTCCTTGCTGACGTCGAAGTTGACCGTCATCCAGTCCTTGTAGCCCTCTCGGATGATCGGATAGAACGGCTCGGGTCCGCTGCGGACGTTGGATATCCGCGGAACCGTCTTGTCGAGCCGGAACGTGCGCTCGACCGACACCTCGCGGCCGAGCATGTCAGCGGCGGTCACCTTCAGGGTATGCTGCCCGTTCGGGAACGGCCCCCAGTCGGGCTTCAGTTCGTACGGAGGCGAGTGCACGGTCCCGACGTGCCGGCCGTTGATCTCGAAGCGCACCCACCGGATACCCGCAAGGTCGGTGGCCTCAGCCTTGAGCGGCCGTGTGGCTCCGATGAGGTCGCCATTCCGCGCGGGGTGGACGATCTTGACCTCGGGCTCGAACGGGTCGGAGTAGAAGTGCGTGGATGCCCACGGACCGGCGTTGGTCGCGCGGTCAACCGCCCGCACCCGGATCTCGCTCTTGCCCGGCGGCATGTCGGGAATAGTCACGTATGGCCTCGTGGGCGGCAGGTAGAACACGCCGCTGCCATGAGTCTCGCGCTCGACCTGGACCTCGAAGTAGGCTACACCGGACAACTCGTCGTACTGCGCGTCCTCCCAGAAGACGTATGCCTGCTGGGAGTCGGTCCACAGACCGACAGGCCCAGCGTAGCGCTCCGATGGCTTGGCGGTGAGCTTGCGTACGGGCATCGGTGGGGTGACGTCGATACCGAGCGGGTACGGGCCGATGGTCTGAGAGGCGAGGATACTCTCTCCTCCGGTGGGCCCATCGGCCTCGAAGCGCCACGAGAAGTACCAGATGCCCTCGAACGGGCGTTTCTGACCCGGCATCTCTGTGTAGTTCCAGGCCGATGCGGGCTCCTGGAACCAGTGAGACACGATGTCCTTGCGCACCTGTGCGGTGGTGTCAGTGGGGAACACGGTGCTCACATCGACGCGCGGTCCATTAGGCACCACCTCGACGAAAGCATCCGGATCACGATCGAAACGATAGTGCACGTGCCGGATGTAGCCCTCTTCTGCCCAGTTGACCTGGGGAAGGTTGAGCAGGTACTCGACCGTGGTGGAGTTGCCCCATCCGCGACGCCAGTTCGTCTCGGCACTGTCCCACGCGTCCGGGTTCGTCGGCGACACGCCAAGCGGGAACGGGATGTCATCGATCGACGCGAACGCGACTGGTGGCAGGATTGAAACGAATAGGAGCGCGACAACGCAAACGCTCAAGACCCTGCTGCGACTAGAGTGTGACATGGTCTCCCCTATCTCGGAGTCAGCGCTGGTAGCCATATTCTACTCTATCGGCACGCAGAGGTCATGCTTGAGCGGCGAGTATGCCCGTCGTCACACGGACTTCCACTGGAACGACCCACACGAAGACGGGTCGCTCTCGCCCTTCTTGGGACACGTGGCGAGATACACGCACTCCTCACACGTCAGCTCGGCGATGTCGGAGGCGCCCGCTTCGTATGCTGTGGGCTCCTCGTCATCGGCAGGTGCGGTGTCGTCAAGATCCTCTAGCAGGCCGGGCTCAAGGGAGGCGGGCTCCGCGGATGGTTGCGCTTCACTGACCGGGGGGTCGGGAGCCGCCTCGACCGGTGCGACCGGGGGTGCGTCCACGGGGGCGACCCCCGCAGGCTCGGCGACCTCGAGTTGCGGGTGAACCTCCGAGACCTCCGCGATCTCCGGAACCTCGATCGTGATCGAGCCGTCCTCGGTATCGTACGAGCCCATGATCACCGGACGCGGCGGCGTGACCGCCTCGTCATCGCCATTGACGTGCACGAGCGGCTCGACATCGCGCGCCGGCTCTTCAAGAGGGTCGGGCACGTACGGTGCCGGAGGTTCGACCGACTCGGATCCGTCCGAGTCGAGGCTGTCCGTGATGGCGGTCAGATCATCCCTGTTCTCGTGGGGATCAGGCTCCGCCTCGGCCGGTTCAGGCTCCGCCTCGGCCGGTTCGGGTTCGGCGGACTCGGCGGACTCTTCCCCTG
Organism: Coriobacteriia bacterium; assembly: GCA_007125735.1. Classification (GTDB taxonomy): domain Bacteria; phylum Actinomycetota; class Coriobacteriia; order Anaerosomatales; family SLCP01; genus SLCP01. The sequence continues at coordinate 6,684 of SLCP01000193.1, forward strand.
TGACGTCCCATGGCCACGCGGCAGGAGCGACATCTCCGACCTGCGGCGCCGGCTCAGGTTCCGGCTCGGGCGCCGGTTCGGTCTCCGCAGGGGGTGGCTCGGGAGGCGCGGCTTCAGGCTCGGCTGGGGAAGCGGGCTCCTCAGGAGCGAGAGTGACGGACTCGGGTGCAGCGATTCCCGAAGACTCGAGCGCGCCCGCTGCACGGCGGAGCGCCAAAGGCAGGTCGTCGCTGTCCTCTGGGGGCGGCGCGAGTTCCTCGGCAGGCTCCTCTACGGGTTCCTCCACAGGTGCCTCCGCCAACTCTTCTG
>SLCP01000200.1 GCA_007125735.1 Coriobacteriia bacterium
AAAGGCCTCCGATGCGTTCGACGCCTCGCCGACCACCTCGACGCCGCCCACCTCTTCGAGCAGGAAGCGCAACTCAGCTCGTGCGGGAGCCTCGTCATCAACGACGAGAGCCTTGATCGTCATCAGCGCCTCCCTCCCCGATGCCGTCGAGAACGATGGTCAGGAGCACCCGCGTACCGCTTCCCGGAGGGCTCTCGACCGTCAGTCCCGACCCCGGACCGTAGTGGCCCTTGAGCCTATCGTCCACGTTTTTCAATGCGATGCCTAGCCCTTTGCCGAATCCAGGCTCCAGAACGCGGGGGACGTCGGCCTCCGCTATACCCTGCCCGTCATCGGTGACCTCCACCTCTACGTGACCGTCGATCACGCGGGTCGCGAGCCCGACGTGCAGAACGCCCTCGGCTCTCATACCATGCTGCACGGCGTTCTCGACCAGTGGCTGGATGGCGAAGGCCGGCACCAACACATCGGACAGGCGCTCGTCGAGGTCTTCTTCGATCTCCAGGCGTTCACCGAAGCGCGCTCGCTCGAAGGAGAGGTACGTACGCACGTACTCGATCTCCTGCTCGAGAGGCACGAGGTCGTCCGAGGCCTCGAGGGTGCGCCGATAGAAGCGGGCGAAGTCGCGCAGGAGTCCGCGGGCCTTCTCCGGGTCGGTCCGGATGAGCATCGCGATGGTGTTGATCGTGTTGAAGAGGAAGTGCGGGTGGATCTGCGCCTGAAGCGCCTTGAGTTCCATCCGGCACGCGAGCTCGGTCTGCCGCTCCAGCTCGGAGAGCTCGAGCTGCGTGGAGAGCAGGCGGGCGAGGCCCTCGGCCATCGCGACCTGGGTCTCGTTCAGGAGCCGTCGGTGCGTGTAGTAGAACTTGAGCGTGCCCACCGCGGACCCTCGCATCTCCAGCGGGACGACTATGGCGGACTTGAGCAGGCAGTTGGGGTGGGCACAGCCGATCTCGACCTTGCTCTCGAGTATCCGGTGCTCGTTCTTCTCGAGCGCTTCCCGCGTGGCTCGCGTGAGTATCGGTCCCCCGACCGCGTGGTGGTCCTCCCCCAAGCCGGCGAAGCCGAGGATGCCCTGCGTGTCCGTTATCGCCACGGCGGCGGCTTCGGTCTGCTCGAGCGCGAGGCGACACACGGCTCCGGCGCTCTCCTCGGTGAGCCCTTGCCTCAAGTGGCCGAGGCTCGCGTTGGCGATCTCGAGGATGTGGTGCGATTGCATCGCCTTGAGGTGGTCAGGGCGGCTGATCCAGCGGGCCACAACGCTGCCGACCGCGATGATCGTGAGTCCCACGAGTGCGCTGCTCAGCACCCAATCGGGTGCGGCGACCGTGACGAGCGTCCACCCCGCGACCACAGCCAGCACCGTGGCTGCGAAGAGCAGCAGCGTATCGAAGACTATGGTGCGCCTCGGCGTCACCGTCATCCACCCCCGTCACTCGCCGGACACGTCGCGAATGAGAAACTGGAGCTTCCCGGGCAATTCGCGCAAACCTGCCCGCGCGTAGAGCGCGCGCGACACGACGTTCTCGCGTTGCGTGCACAGGCTCACCGTCGCAGCACCCGTCCGCTCCAGGTATCCGAGCGCCTCCGCAAGGAGGGCCGCCCCTACTCCGCGACCGCGCGCACCTGGTGCGACGGCAAGGCGGCCGAGGGTGGCGCTGTCACCGATGACCGTGGCCAAAGTATAGCCGATGGCCGCGCCGTCCTCCTCGGCCACCATGAGCCGGTCCTCGACGAAGTGGCGCGCGAGCTTGTCGATGTCGTAGCGCCAGAAGTCGTTGAAGCATGCCGCATCGACCTCGAGCAAAGCTGCGAGATCAGCGGGGAGCGGAGGCCGGATGCGCACTCCGGGCGGGAGAGCCGCCGGTGCGACCGGCGTCTGCCTGCTGACGCGCCTGAGCACCACGATGTCTTCGAGGGGATGCATGCCGGCTGCCCGGTACGCCGGTGCGACCTCCTCGGCGACGAGCGGACTGAGGAGGCTCGTCATCTGCTGATCACGCACGACGTGCATGAGCCGGTCGACGAGTGCCGGTATGCGGTCGGCAGCGCACCAGGCGCCTCGCATCGCGACGATCGCCAGGTGCTCCCTCCACCGATCCAGCACCGCACACTCGCCGCTCGACGAGACTTGCAGACGCCACGGTGCCTCGGTGCGGAACGCCTCGAACTCGGCGAGCGAGCCGAAGAGGCGGGCGCGCTTGGCCATCGGCCAGATGCGTCCCGCTTCGTCGTTGCGCGCGGGATGAAGATCGAGACTCACAACGCCGCGACCTCCGTCGCCGCGAGCACGGCACCGACGATCACGAGCAGAACGGCGAAGCCGACACGCAAGCCTCGGTCGCTCGCCGCCGATGCGAGTCGGGCGCCGAGGATGGCACCGGGAACGGCTCCGGCCCCAAGGCCGACGGCAAGGACAAGGTCCACGTGACCGAGCCACCAGTGGGCGAGCGCCCCCGGGATGGCGAGGACGGAGATCGCGACGAGACTCGTACCCACCGCCTCCTTCATCGAATACCGGAAGTAGCGGTGAAGGATGGGCACGAGCAGCACGCCTCCGCCCAGCCCGAGGAATCCCGAGTACATCCCCGAAGCGATTCCAGTGAGCACGACCGCGAACGGTCTCGGTTCTGCACGCACCGATTCCTGACGGCCGTGAGCGTCTTCGTCCGTACGAGGACGTCGCACGATGGCGACCGCGCCCCAGACGATGACGACTGCGGTGACGAGCATGACCGCGGTGCCACCCGCTGCCGCGGATCCCCGCGCGCCCACGAGAGCGCCGAGAGCGCCCCACACCCCGATCGCCAGACCGGTGCGGACGTTCGCGAACCCGGAACGCACGTGCGTCGCAGCCCCCGCCAGGGCGCCCGGGATGAGCGCGAGCAGCGGCGTCCCGACGGCGACGAGAGCAGGATAGCCGAGGAGCAACCGAACCGCCGGAGTGGTGAGCACGCCGCCTCCGATGCCGAACATCCCCGCCAGCACGCCGGCACCGAGGCCGACCGCCACACTTGCGGCGATCGCCGTCACCAGTCCTCGCCGCTCCGTAGCCGCGGGAAGCGCCCCGTGATCGCAGCCCGATCGATGCGCCTCTCGCCCGTGAAGGTCGCCTTGAGCGCGACGTCTTCCCAGATCCGGTCCATCAGCATCGGCCACCTGCGCTGGAAGTCGAAGTAGTTGTGACAGTTCTCTTGGGCGTAACGCGATGCGTCACGCGTGGCGATCCGGGCGGACCGGAAGTAACGACCACCCTCCTTGCGCGAAAGGCCACGGAGCAGCGCTGTCGCGACAGCGCGCCATACCACTGATGAGGAGATGAACCGGCCGGGGTACGGCTCCATGGATTCCGGCGTGACCTGCCGCAGATCGACCTGCGATTTGGCGAACTCGATCTTGCGATGCTCGTAGATGAACCGGTAGATGTCCTGCCTGAACTGCAACGCCTGGCTCGGAAGGCGTGGGGGCTTGTGGATGATGGACCACTCTCCGTCGAGGAAGACGTCTCCCCCGTGCATCCGAGCGTTGATCACGTAATCGATGTCCTCGCCGCGCACCACCCACGGATCGAACGACACGTTGCAGTACATGTCCCGATGGAGGGCGAGACAGCCGCCGAATGCCACGGGTGAAGGCGTGATGCGCGGCGGCTTGTCGACCATCGAGAGGGCCTCGTTGAACGCGTCTTCCCGGCGCCAGAACATGTCCGCCCAGTGAGGGTCGATGTGACGTTGGTAGTGCCCCTGCTCGTCGGTGTAGTAACCCGTCTTCGCGAGTATCGGCCGCCCGTTCTCGGCGCGTTCCCCGATACCGTAGAGCGCTTTGGATATGAACGCCGGGTCGTCGATGATCTGGTCGTCGTCGATGAAGAGCGCGGTCTCGCAGCCGAGCACTGCGGCGGCGATGAGCCCGACGTTGCGAGCGGATCCATAGCCGACGAGACTCACGCCGGAGATCATGTCGGCGAACTCCAGCTGCTCCATGCGCCGATGGAGCGAGCCGAGTTCGGCAGGGCCGAAGACGAACGCCTCTACCCCGGGTGCGTCCGCGAGGATCTCGCGTACTCGGTCCTCGGCCGCATGCTCGATGCTCGGGTCAGTGGCCGAGACGGTGACGACGACCTGCCCGAGGCCCTCGACCTCCTCGAGCGAGCGCAGGCACGCCGGCAGCGTGCCGTCGGAGTCGATCGTGGTCGGGTGGTCGTAGACCGCGAGCAGGTTGTCGGGCACGCGGTCGCGCCTCCGCGTCCAGAAGGTAGGGATGATGACGCACGGATTCACGGATTGGGCTCCCTCTCAAGCTCGCTGCCTGTCGAGACCGAGCCGTACTGCTACGATTCTAGCGCTTCCTCATCCCCATGCACACGCACTCCGCACCGCTCGAGCGAGGCCCGCAGCACTTCGGTCGGGCGCGAGCCGATAATCAGCTCGTTGCAGATAAGCGTAGCCGGCGTCGCATCGATTCCCAGATGGAGGGCGACATGCCGGAACTGGTGGAGCCGGTCAGCGTAGCGGTCCTCGTGAAGCGCGGCTGTCACGATCTCGGTATCGAGCCCGCTCTCGCGGGCCAACTGAAGCAACACTCCTTCATCACCGATGTCGAGCCCTCTACCGAAATAGGCGTGGAAGATCTCACGGTGGACTGTCCTGTGGAGCGCATCGCCTTCGTCGCGGGCGACCTCGGCGACACTGAGGGCCTTGTGCGTGTTGGGGAGGAAACCGGGGACGGTGAGGGGCAGACGTTCCTTCTCGGCGGCCCTGATGAGGTGGTCGTGCACGCGATCCGAGTGGCCCTCGGCCTCGAGTTCGCTGATCTGCCACCCCTCCTCGGGCATGTCGGGGCGCAGCTCGAACGGTACGAGAACCATCTCGAAGTCGATCTCGCTCGCGAGCGAGTCGATGCGCGACTGGTCCAGATAGCAAAACGGACAGGCGTAGTCGAAGAAGACGAGCACCCGCGGACGTTCTTCTGTCGCACCGTGTTCTGTAGCGCCGTGTGCGTGCTCCTCGCCGCGGTCCCGATTCTCCTCCATGTTGCTCCCTACTCGACGATTCCGAGGTCGACGCCGCAGGCAACACACGATCCCTCGCTCGTGGCCTGCTTGATTATGGTGTACCCGTCGCGCACGACCGCGCGAGCGCCACACGATGGACAGATCGTGTCTTCTGCTCCCGGCTTCGAAACGTTGCCGAGGTACACGAACGCCAGTCCCTCCTCGGCCCCGATCCCTGCGGCGCGCTCGAGCGTGGCAAGCGGGGTCGGATCGAGGTGCGCGTAGTCGAGATACGGCATGAACCTGGTCACGTGCCAGGGAGTCATCGTGCCGAGGGACCCGGCGATGAAGCGAGCGATCGCTCGCAGCTCATCGTCCGAGTCGTTGACGGTGGGGATGACGTTGGTCACCACCTCGGTGTGCATGCCCCACCGCTTCTTGGCACGGACCGCAGCGTCGAACACGGGCGCGGGAGAGCGGACGTGACAGAGCTGGCGATACGTTTCGTCGGTGGCGCCCTTGATGTCTACGCGCCACACGTCGATGACCTCACCGAGGTAGTCGAGGCCCTCCTCGGTGACGTAACCGTTGGTCACCATGACGGTGTAGAGTCCTGCCTCACGGCACGCGGCTGCTGTGTCGCGCACGTACTCCGCCCAGATCACCGGCTCGTTGTACGTGAAAGCGACCCCCGCACACGCGCCGTCGAGAGCGAGCGTGACGACCTCCTCGGGTGAGAGCACCTGCAGTCTCACGTTCTCGTCGCCGGGACCGGCTCTGCTGATGCGCCAGTTCTGGCAGTGGCCGCACGCCATCGTGCACCCGACGCTACCGAGCGACAGTGCATTCGTGCCCGGGTGGAAGTGGAACACCGGCTTCTTCTCGATCGGGTCGATCGCCACGGAAGAGACGCAGGCATACGTGGTCGCGATAAGCGTGCCCGAATCGTTGCGACGCACACCGCAGACACCGGTGCGTCCGGGCGCGATCAGGCACCGGTGTGGGCAGAGATCGCAGCGGAGGCGTCCTCCGTCGCTATGCCACAGGTCCGCCGTACGCATGTCGCCAGAACCTTCCGTCTGCTCAGTCAGGCGCGAGCCGCACCCTGTCCCTGCCCTGCTCCTTTGCTCGGTAAAGAGCCTTGTCGGCCTGTTCGAGGAGGTCGTCGGGAGAGCCCATCGTCGGCTGCGCAGACGAGAGCCCCACAGAGATGGTGCCCGATATCGTCTGTTCCGCGACGAAGGAGGCGACCGGTATCTCCAGACTCGAGACGGCCGCGCGCAGTTTCTCGGCAACCGCGTACCCGGCGGTCTTGTCAACGCCCGGCAAGATGAGCGCGAACTCGTCACCGCCATAGCGGGCCGCGATGTCGGTCTCGCGCAGGACGGCCCTCATGGCCGCGGCCGTTCGCCGCAACACCTCGTCACCCGTCTGGTGACCGTACGTATCGTTGATCGACTTGAACCCGTCGAGGTCGACCATAAGGAGTGTCAGCGGCAGACCGTACCGCCGGAACCGGGCGAACTCGTTCGCAAGGCGCTCCGAGAACACGCGGCGGTTCCACAGGCCGGTGAGCGCGTCGACGGTCGCGCCCTCCTTCAGCTCTGCGACCCGCCCCTCGAGCCGCTTCACCTGCATCGGCAGACACGCCTCCCATGCGGACACGCCGGCCAAGACCGCAACCGCATGCTCGACACAGGTCGCGTATCCGCACGCACCACAATCCAGCACCTCGGTGCGGTCGGAGAAGCCGCCCTCGGAAAGGGACTCGTCGATGCGGACCTCGGCGAAGACGGGCTCCTCGACCGCACGCGACTCGAAACGGTGCGCCATCGCGACGGCCGGTAGGTGAGAGAGCAGCTCGCGTGAGGGCACGGCGAGGCGCACCGGCGGTCGCTGCACGGCTGAGGTGACGACACGTCTCTCGTAAGCCGAGAGATCGCTGCCCATGGCCGGCCCATCGACACAGCTGTCGCAGTACAGCGCGTCGACGATGTCCGGTGTGGCTTCACCCGACTCGATCGCCTCGGCCAGCCTGTCGAGCGACTCCAGACCCCTGACCTTGACGAGGCCGCCGACCGCCCCCATCTGCCGGTCGAGGAACGAACGCGGGAACCCGTCGGTGACGGAGATACCCTTCTCGAGAGACAGGTGAACGGGGGCGGAAGGTGCACCGGTCGAGGCCTGGGCGGCGTGCAGACGGCCGTCGGTGAGCAGGCGCCGCAACTCGTCGAAGCCGATCGCGACGTCCACGCAACCCGCGAACTCGGGCGCGATCGCCTCGTCTTTGCGTGCGTAGCACGGGGACACGTATACGATCGCCACACGCTCATCGTACATCGCCCGTACGAGGCGGGCCTGCGCGATGTACGGCGGCACGACCGGCGCGAGCAGGTCCACGAGAGCGGGGCGGTAGCGGCGTATCCACTCGGTGACCACAGGACAGGTCGAGCGCACGATCGCCTGACCTGGCACGCGCTCCCTGAGGTCCTCGTACTCGCGCGCGACGAGCTCCTCACCGAGAAGGGTGCTCTCGACCGCTGCGAACCCGAGGTCTCGACACGCATGCTCGACCTCGGCGGGGCTGAACGGATGCATCGCTGCAACCGATTCGCTGGCAAGCAGCGCTACCACCGGCCGCGGCCCCGCGAGGATCTCGGTCACCGCGAGCACGTCGTCTCGGACGGCTATCTCACCGGTGCCACACGCTACAACACAAGCACCGCACTTGACGCACCGGTCCTCGAGTATCTCGGCGCGCCCCTCGGCAACGCGGATCGCCCGCGCCGTACACGCCCGAACGCAGGCGAAACACGCTCGGCAGTCGGCGGTTCCGCTCGAGATCAGCGGCTCCGTGCGATCCAGCACCTGTCCGCGCTGTCCGTCCATCACACTCCCGTCAGTACCTGCCGACATCGCACCCCAGCGCGTGCTCACCTCGTGCCGTCGCCAGCCTCGTCCCAGCCGATCAGCCCGGCGATGCGACTGCGGAGGACCGTCGCGAGCGGCAGACCTATGCCGTACACGACGACCACCTGTCCGATGCCCACGGTCACGACACCAAGCCCGTAGACGACGAACGGCCCACTGCTCACATCTATGCCCAGAAACGGAGCATGCTGGAGGCCGAGAGAGGCAAAAAGTATCGGCAGATACGCCGGGACGATGAGCGCGTTGGCGATCACCGGTCCGAGGAGCCCGAGTGCCGGCCGCTTGCGCAAGCGCCACGTCCACGTCGCCCCGAGGAAGGTCGCAGTGGAACCGAACACCACGTCGAGCAAGCCGACTGCGCCCACCTGAGCCATCAACGTCGCGTTCGCTACAGCGGTGCCAACGGCAAGGCCGGGCACTGCTGCCGGGGTGAAGAGAGCCAAGGCGGTGAGCGCTTCGCTCAACCGAAACTGCACGGGTCCCCATCCGAGTTGGCCGGGCATCTGAAGAACCGCGACGGTCGCCGCCGCGTGAACCGCTGCGATGACTCCCGCCTGCGTGATGAAGCGCGTCCTACTCAATCCTACCCCTACCCTGTCGACAGGTCGCGCGGAACGAGTACGGTGACGGTGGTGCCTTCCCCGTGCGCGCTGCGCACCGTGATGTCGCCGCCCATCGCCTCCACAGCCGCCTTCGCGATAGGCAGTCCGAGCCCGAAACCGCCGGTCGCCTTCGAGCGCGACGCGTCCGACCGGTAGAAGCGCTCGAAGATGTTGGGGAGATCCTCCGCGGGAATCCCTATCCCGGTGTCGCTGACCTCGATGGTGACGATCTCGTCGGTGGCCTGGGTTTCGATGGTGACGACGCCTCCGGCGGACGTGTACTTGAACGCGTTGTCGAGCAGGACGGAGATGACGTCTTCGAGGCGCGCCGGATCGCCGACCGCCTCGAGCGCCGCCTCAGGCGGCCCCGCGTGTTCGATTCCCTTGTGCTTGTAGCGCGTCAAAGCGCTCGCCATCGATTCCCGTGCGAGCTCGTTGACATCGAATGGCACGGCTTCGATCCCGCCGGCCTGATCGGTGCGAACGATCGCGAGCAGATCGCCGCACAGGCGCGCCATACGACGTGACTCCCGATCGATGGCTGCGATCGCTTCGTCCCGGACCTCGGCATCCTCTGCACCCCATGCCCGCAGGATACCCGTGTACCCGCGGATTCCCGCGACCGGCGTGGCGAGTTCGTGAGAGGCGTCCGCCACGAATCGCGTCTGCATCGCAGCACGGTGACGCAAGCGGCCGATGAGCAGGTTGAGCGAGCGGGCCAGGTTCGCGACCTCATGATTGCCTTCGACGGGAAGCTGCACTTCGAGATGGCCAGCCTCGATGGATTCGGCTGCGAGGCGTAGCTGCTCGATCCCTCTCAGTATCCAGCCCACAGCCGCTTGTATCATCACTACCATGACGAGCGCCGAGGAAAGCGCCAGCACCAGCATCGGCAGCCTGACTCGGTCCATGATGGACTCTTCGAGTTCTGGGAAGTACGTGACGTCGATGATCCCGCGCGTCCCATCGGGCAGATCGATCGGCACGTGGACGGTGAGCACATCCAGAGTCGTGGGCCGGAACAACCCGACCAGAGGCGGCTGCCTGACGTGCTGAGCGGACTCGACCGGTTTCGCAGCCGTCATCGCACGCTGACGAGCCTCGTCATCGACTACAAGTGCCCGCTCGTCGCTGAACCACAGCGGCTCGAGGTTCTCGTCGTAGAACGCGACCTCCACTCCGTCGCGCCCACCTCGGAACATCACCGGCACATCGCGAAAGAGCAGTCGCTTCGCCTCCTGACCCCGCTCGGTACCGGTCAACCCACGATTGGCTGCCTCGAGTGCCGCATCCGTAGCGCGCACCTTGGCGATATCCGCGGCTCGCAGGGAGGCCTGGACCGCCGCATCGTGCGCGGCCACCGCGACGACCTCGGAAACGACGATGTACGTCGTGATCGACACCCCGCCCACCACGAGCACGGCCAGCAGGAGAGAGGCAAAGAAGAGCGACGTGCGCAGCGATGAGCGCCTCATCTATCCCCTTGCGAAGAAATACCCGACACCCCTGATAGTCTGTATGATCGTGGTGCCCTCATCGCCGATCTTGTTCCGGAGATGGCAGACGAACACCTCGATCACGTTGCTGTCCGAGCTCTTCTGCATGCCCCACACCGCTTCGAGGATCTCGTCGCGCGTCACGACGCGCCCCGCGTTGCTCACGAGATATGCAAGGAGGTCGAACTCGCGCGCCGTCAACTCGATGGGCTCACCGTCGAGGGTAGCCCGGCGCGATGCGGTGTCGACCTCGACTCCCGATGCCCTGTGGACGGGCCCACCCCGGTCCTGTTCGGTGCGCTTCAGTAGGGCACGAACGCGCGACAGAAGCTCGGGAATCTCGAACGGTTTGCGCAGATAGTCATCGGCTCCCGACTCGAAACCCGAGACGACGTCTTCTGTCTCGGCCCGCGCGGTGAGCATGAGGATGGGCACCTGGTTGCCGAGCGAGCGCAACGTCTCGGAGACCTCGATACCGTCCATGCCAGGCAGCATCAGGTCGAGTATCACCAGGTCCGGGGGCTCGGCTTCGATGACGTCGAGCGCAACATTGCCGTCATCCACCTTCTGGACCTCGTACCCGGCGTGCATGAGTTCGAGTTCCACGAATCGCGCGATGGTCTTGTCGTCTTCGACGATGAGGATTCTCTCGCTACTCATACGCTCTCCCTGCTGGTACACGGTTGGCACCCCGACTATCGTATCAGGCTTCGCTGCGCTTCACTGCCTCGCCAGTAGCTCTTCCGCAATCTGCACCGCATTGAGCGCGGCACCCTTTCTCAGCTGGTCGGCGACGACCCACAGCGCGATGCCGTTGGTAACGGTCGGGTCGCGGCGTATGCGTCCGACATACGTATCGTCCGTGCCCTCAAGGTTCGCTGGCATCGGATAGAGCGATTCCCCCGGGTCGTCCAGCACGGTCACGCCGGGCGCCACGGCAAGCACGTCCCTTGCTTCAGCGGGCGAAAGCGGGGCTTCGAACTCGATGTTGAGCGCCTCGGAATGGCACCGCAACACCGGGACCCGAACGCACGTCGCTGTCACCTCGACTTCGGGAGCGTGCATGATCTTCTTGGTCTCGACGACCATCTTCCACTCCTCTTTCGTCGAGCCGTCGTCGAGGAATACGTCGATCTGCGGTATGCAATTGAAGGCGATGCGGTGAGCGAACTCCTGAGGCGCCATGAACTCGCCTCGCAGAAACGCGTCCGTCTGTTCGTGCAACTCGCGCATCGCCGCCGCTCCGGCGCCGGAAGCCGCTTGGTAGGTCGATGCGACCACGCGCTTGATGCGTGCCGCACCATGCAATGGCGCCAGCACGACGACCATCTGGATGGTCGAGCAGTTGGGATTGGCGATGACACCCGCGTGCGACAGCACGTCTGCGCCATTCACTTCTGGCACGACGAGTGGTACGTCATCGTCCATACGGAATGCCGAGGAATTGTCGATCATAACGCAGCCGGCCCCGACCACCGCTTCCCTGAACCGCTTTGAGACCGAGGCTCCGGCGCTGAACAAGGCGATGTCGACTCCATCGAACGAGCGATCCGTGAGCTCTTCGACTACGAGTTCGCCACCGCCGAACGGCACGGTCGAACCCGCGCTGCGGCTCGACGCCAGCGCGATCACGCGCTCGGCTGGGAACGCGCGCTGCTCGAGCACCGCGAGCATCTCGCGCCCGACCGCGCCGGTCGCACCGGCGACCGCGACGACCGGACGAGCAGGAAGCTGCCTCGCGTCAGGCATGCTACGCCTCCTCTCCGCAGCCGGGCGACACCTCTGCGGACACCTCGTCGCTATCGAGCCCGAAGCTCTCGTGCAGAGCACGCACGGCACGCTCGACCTCATCGGCCGAGATGACGCATGAGATCCGGATCGACGAGGTGGAGATCATGTCGAGGTTCACGCCGGCATCGGCAAGCGCTCGGAACATCTGCGCAGCCACCCCGGGATGCGTTTTCATGCCCGCCCCCACGAGGGAGACCTTGGCGATGGACTCGTCCACGCTCCATTCGCGTGCGCCGAGCTCCGCTGCAACGGCCTCAGTCGCTCTGCGGGCCCGGACGAGGTCCTCGATGGGGGCGGTGAACGAGATGTCGGTCGTGCCCCGCTCGGAGACGTTCTGGATGATCATGTCGACATTGACGTGAGACTCGGCCAACTGGCCAAAGACCACCGCCGCGACGCCGGGCACATCGGGCACGTCACGAATCGTTATCTTCGCCTCCGAGGTGTCGTGGGTAACACCCGAGATGATCGCCTGCTCCATGGTGCTGTCGGCCTCCTTGACCACGGTACCCGGAACGTCGTTGAAACTCGAGCGGCTGTGGATGACCACTCCGTGATTGCGTGCGAACTCGACCGCCCTCAACTGCAGCACTCGAGCGCCCGTGGCCGCCATCTCGAGCATCTCCTCGTAGGAGATGACATCGATCTTGCGTGCGCGCGGCACTACCCGCGGGTCTGCGGTGTACACACCGTCCACGTCAGAGTATAGCTCGCAGACATCCGCGCCTATACCTGCCGCTATCGCAACCGCGGTGGTATCCGATCCTCCTCGGCCAAGAGTCGTGATCTGACCGTCCTCGGTCACGCCCTGGAAACCCGCGATGATGACGATGCGCCCCTCGTCGAGCGCTCTGCGCACGCGATCCGCCCGAATCTCGGTGATCTTGGCCTTCGTGTGGCCCGCATCGGTCATGATGCCCACCTGCGACCCCGTGAAGGAGATGACCTCGTGGCCGAGGGAGTGGATCGCCATCGCAAGGAGCGCGATCGTGACCTGCTCGCCGGTGGCGAGCAGCATGTCCATCTCGCGCTCCGGAGGACTCGGGGAGATCTCCGCAGCTTTGACGAGAAGTTCGTCGGTGACATCACCCATCGCCGAGACGACGGCCACGACCTGGTCGCCAGCCTCTTCGCGTGCGATGAGGCGCCGCGCGACACTCATGATCCGCTCGGTGTCTGCGACCGACGTCCCGCCGAACTTGGTCACTACGAGAGCCACAGCGCCCTTTCGCTGGAAAATGAGATTCTGAACCGAGCTTTCGGCTAGTGTATCATCGCCGGCGGGCCCGGCATGCTCACACCACGTAGAAGCCGAGGCGTGTGGCCAGGCACCTCATACGTTCGGGCAACACGTCCATGGCATCGCTGTAGAAGTGGTCTACGAGCGTGTTGCCGGACATGCGCCCCATGGTCGAATCGATCGTGCGCAGTGCGGCCGTCAGCGCCTCGACTTCCACGTCCCACTCCCGGGCTTCACCGTCTGTCACAGCCACACGGCCGCCCTCGATGCGGACCGGCACCCCCTCCTCGGCGAAGCGCGCGTTGATCTCTCGCTCCACGTTGCCGGCAAGCCGAGGACCGCCAAGCTTCCTGAAGCTCGCGAGCATGCCCTCGCCCAGCGCGACGAATATCGCTCTCACCTCGGCCACGCCGACCTCTTCGGTCATCTCGTCGATGTCGTCGCAACCACTTCGCTCGCGGATCTCGAGCGCCTCGACGAGCGCCTCGACGACCTCGGGATCGAACTGCGTGCCGGCACAGCGCCTGAGCTCGTCGATGCCCTCCTTCATCGTGCGCCCCACGCGATACGGACGGTCCGAGATCATCGCCTCGTATGCGTCCGCCACAGAGAGGATGCGCCCGAGAAGCGGTATCTCCTCGCCCCTGAGTCCCGCCGGGTACCCGTTGCCGTCCCAGAACTCATGGTGGTGCCTGACGACCGGCGTGATGGGCCACGGGAACGCCACCGGTTTGAGGATGCTCGCGCCGATGAGCGGATGGTGGCGCATCTGGCCCATCTCGTCGTCGGTAAGCGTCCCGGGCTTGAGGAGGATCTCCTCCTTGATGCCGATCTTGCCGATATCGTGCAGGTAGGCTGCCATCTCGAGAGCGACCCGCTGATCGTGTGAGAGCCCCATCCGCTCGGCGATCAGCGCAGCGTACACCGCGACACCTTCCGAGTGCCCACGCGTGTACGGGTCCTTCGCGTCGACCGCTGCCGCAAGCGAGCGCACGGTCGCGAGGTAGGCTTCCTGAAGACTCGAGAACAGGTCGATGTTGCCGATCGCGATCGTCACGTGGTTCGCGATCGTCGAGAGCAGGCGCACGTCTTCGCTGTCGAACCGGTGATCGGGGTCCTGGCTCCCTACCGTGATCGCCCCTACGGTCCCGTCCGCTGCCACGAGCGGCACACAGAGCGCCGCGAGCGCTCCCGTGACGACCTCGACTTGCCCGTGGCTCGACACCTCGGCAGGATTGAACACCAGGGGACGGGACTCGCGGATGACCCACTCCGACATCGAGCTGCGCACCGCCGCGTCCTCGATGCGGGTCTCGCTCACCCCCCGGTGAGCCCTGATCGCAAGCTCCCCCGTGTCCGGATCGCGCATCGTGATGTAGCCGACATCCGCACTGAAGATGCGGAGTGCCGAGTCGAGAACCGACTCGAGCAGTTCCCCCATGTCGAGCGTGGACCCCAACGACCTGCTCATCTCGTAGAGCGTCGCCAGTTCGAGAACCTTCTTCGTGAGACTCTCGCTGCGGTCCTTGAGCGAGTCTGTCATCTGGTTGAAGCTCGTGGCGAGCTCGGCTATCTCGTTGTCTCCCTTGATCACCGTCTTGGCCGAGAAGTCCCCCTCGGCCACCTTACGCGCGCCATCGGTCAGTTCGACCAGCGGATCCGATACGCGGCGAGCGACCCAGCCGCCGAGCCCGACGAGCGCGAGCACCGCGATGAACGACCACATGCCGATGAGGTTCATAGTCGCGCTGCGCGCGTCCATGCTCACCCTCTGACTGAGCATGGAGACGAGGAAGATGTCCTCACCGGACGCCCACTCGAAATCGGGAGACATCAGCGGGTCCGCTCGCACCGTGAAGCGCTCGCCTCCGACCTCGAGAACGCCGACGTCGACGCGATCCTCGCTCGCCAGCGCAGCCGTGACAACGTCGACAACGGGGGAAGCGTCAGCAGCGAGCGCCTCCGCCAGAGCGTTGCGAGCGGACGAGTCTTCCGAGTCTTCGATCACCGAGAGTGCCACCTGGCCGTAGTCGGCGGCATACAGAGCGAAAGCGCTGCCCTCTCCCGTCACCACGTCCGCGAGGAAGGCATCGTCTATGAGGCGCGTCACACACAGCACGTGCCCTGCAGAGTCGGTGACGGGTTCGATCGCGACGAGAACAGGCTGCTCGCCGAAGACCGCGGTGAGCGAGACCGGTGCGACAGGGCCCGCAGGCCACAGGCCGGGTTCCATGAAGTCGTCCCCGGCACTGAGGTCCGCGCTCCCACTTACCGCGACGATTCGCCCGTTGCGGTCCACGAGCGCCACGTCGGCGAAACCGTGGGATACTCGTGAACGGTCCAGCAGAGCACCGAGTTCGCCCGCGTTCGCCGTCTCGAGTGCGTCCGCGATCTCCTGCCCGTCCGCGACGAGACGGGCGACGGTGTGCATCGCGTCGGCTCTATCGTGCACGCGGTTCAGCACGCTGGCCGCAGCGCTCTCGGCGACCTCGTCGATCCAGCGATCCGTCAAGTCCGAGAGGAAGTAGGTCGCGATGACGGTCGCCACGACCCCCACGACAAGGGCTGCGACGACGAGCGGCAGTACGATCTGGTTGTACAGATGCCTACCGAGGAAGAACCGACCCATGCCTCACTCGCCGATCGAATCAAGAGGGCCGGCGAAACCATGCTCCCGCAGAAGCTGCCGTGCATCGTCTGTCAAAGCCCACGCGATGAAGTCCCTCACCGTTCCCCCGGCCCTCGGAGAGACCACCACACCGAGCGGTCGGACCATCTCGTACGCGCCGCTCTCTATCGCATCGACAGTTGGCGCCACTCCGTCGAGCGCGACGTAGCTCACATCGATGTCTCCGGACAGCCCGCCGCCGAGCGAGAAGTAGCCGATCGCACCCTCGGTCATCACGATGGCATCGAACATGTCTTGTTCGTAGGAGAGCACGATCGCGTCTTCTGCGATCGCCGCGTCGTCAAGCACGTACTGCCGGAGGATCATCTTCGCAGATTCGTCCTCGTTACGATCGAGGATGACGATCGGCGTATCGGCGCCGCCGAGTTCGGACCAGTTCGCGTAGCGCCCCTCGTACACCTCGCGCAGCTGCTTGCTCGAGAGCGCCGTGAGGGCAGCGGACGGGTGCACCGCGACGGCGAGACCGTCGTCGGAAAGGGGCACGTAGTCGAGACCGAACTCTCGCTCCTCGGCGGTGAGGTCGCGCGAGACCGCACCTATGTCCAGATCGCCGTGCGCGACACCTTTGATGCCGCCGCTCGAATGCAGCCCGGGCAGATAGACGAAGCGGACGTTGTGTTCTCGTTCGTACGCGTCCGTCAGCACGCGGAGCAACGGCAGGCACGTACCAGAGCCAGAGATCCGAACCACCGTATCGGTCGAGTCGTTCGAACCGTCTCCATCACACCCGGCCAGCGCGAAAGCGGCGATCGCGGACACGCACGCCGCAACCCAGAAGCGCAGCGCCCTAGATGTCATCCAAGTCCCTCCGATGCACTGCTAGCCATCCGTTGCCTACTCGCGCCCATTCTACCATCGCACAGAGCCCCGGACGCGCTGTCCGGGGCTCTGTCTGGAGCATCTAGCGGCTGCGTCGAGGTGCTACTCGCCGCACCGGCCGAGCAGGTACTTCCAGTAGGCGTCGACATCGGCCTGGACCTCGGCCAACAGCTCTGCATTCTCCGGCTTCAACAGGTGACGGAAACGGCCCTGGGGCTTGAGGAACTCCTCGACGGGCTTGAGGCCGGTCTTGACGAGCGCTTTGCTCGGGCTCGACAGGCTCCACTCGCCGTTCTCGACCTCGAAGAGCGGCCAGTAGCCGGTCTGGACGCCGAGCTTCGCATGCTCCACAGCCTTGTTGTACGCACTGCGCCATCCGCGAGGGCAGGTCGCGAGCACGTTGAGGAACGCCGAACCCTCGACCGCGAACGCCTTCTCGGCCTTGGTGGTGAGGTCCTTCCAGTGGCTGATCGAAGCCTGCGCCACGTAGGGCACGCCGTGCGCGGCGATGATGGAGGTGAGGTCCTTGCGCTTCTCCGTCTTCCCCTGCTGTGCCGAGCCCACCTCGGCGGTCGTCGCCCAGGCGCCCCTCGGTGTGGCCGAGGAGCGCTGGATGCCGGTGTTCATGTAGGCGCCGTTGTCGTAGCAGACGTAGACCATGTCGTGGCCGCGCTCCATCGTGCCGGACAGCGCCTGAAGCCCGATGTCGTAGGTTCCGCCGTCGCCGCCGAATGCGACGAACTTGATCTTCTTGTCAGCCGGGATCTTGCCGGCGCGCTTCAGGCCGTTGAATGCCGCCTCTACACCCGCGATCGTGACCGAGGAGTTCTCGAACGCGCTGTGGATGAACGGAACCTTCCACGACGAGTACGGGTAGAGCGAGGTAGACACCTCGAGGCAGCTCGTGGCACAGCCAGCGATGACCGGATCCTCGCCGGCTCCCAGCAGGATCTGACGAACGGCGATCGAGGCGCCACAGCCGGCGCAGAGCCGGTGGCCGCCCTCGAGGCGGTCCTCCCGGTGTGTCAGTTCGCGAAGAGTAGCCATATCCGCTCCCTCCTATCGCGCACCGAGGTAGTTGAGCCCCTCGGGGACCACGCCACCTCCGGCGATGTCGGACAGGTCGGTGAAGACGCTCTTGATGAGGTCGAGGCGCACATCGCTCCCACCAAGGCCGTAGATGTAGTTCACGATCGGGATCCGGCGCTCAAGATCGTAGAGCGCGCTGCGCGTCTCGGTGAACAGCGGGCCCCCCTCGGCCCCGAACGACTCGGAACGATCGAGGACGGCGACCGCCTTGAGGCCCGACAGGGCGGCGACCAGCTCGGTCGCGGGGAACGGGCGGAAGCAGCGGACCTTGACGAGGCCGGCCTTCACGCCCTCGGCGCGCATCTGCCTGGCGACGTGACGCACGTTACCCGCACTCGAGCCCATGACCACGATGGCAACCTCCGCATCCTCCATCATGTCGGTCTCGACAAGACTGAAGGGTCGACCGGAGAGCTCTGAGAACTCGGCACCGACGCGCTCGATCACGGACTTCGAGCGGTCCATGGCGATACGCTGAGACCGCTTGAACTCGATGTATGGTCCGCCGAGAAAGACGAAGTTGCCGTGGCTCACGGGGTTCTCCACGTCGAGCAGCGCGTTTTGCGGCGTGTAGTCGCCGACGAACGACTTGACCGACTCGTCGTCCATCGTCTGGGCACGACCGATCGAGTGCGTGGTGATGAAGCCGTCGAGGCAGGACATCACCGGCAGAAGCACGTCGGGGTCCTCGGCGATCCGCACGGACATGATCGTGTTGTCGTAAGCCTCCTGCGCCGTCTCGGCGAACAGGAGGATCCAGCCCGCGTCGCGGGCGCCCATGACGTCGCTGTGGTCGCAGTGGATGTTGATCGGGGCCGAGAGTGTACGGTTCGTGTTGAGCATGACGATCGGCAGGCGCATGCCCGAGGCGATGTAGAGCATCTCCCACATCATCGCGAGCCCCGGTCCACAGGTGGCGGTGATCACGCGGGCTCCGGCAGCGGAAGCTCCGATGCACGCGCTCATCGCCGAGTGCTCGGACTCGGTCGTCACGTACTCGGTGTGCACCCTTCCCTGGGCGACGTAGCGCGCGAACTCCTCGACGATGGTGGTCTGCGGCGTGATCGGATACGCAGCGACCACGTCAGGCGCGCACTGACGCATAGCATCGGCGACCATGCTGTTACCGGTCGTCGCAACTGTCGTGTGCTTGACGGGCATGCTACTTCACCTCCGGGAGTTCGCAGCCCTCGGGGACCATGGTGATGGCCTCCACCGGGCATTCATTGGCGCAGATACCGCAGCCCTTGCAGTGATCGAGATTGAACGTCTCGGGATCGGCCGCGAGCTTCTCATCTGCGACCCGGATGGCGCTGTCGGGGCAGAAGATCCAGCACAGCAGACACTCGGTGCACGTCTCGACGCTCCGGACCGGACGCATGCTACGCCAACCGCCGGTCACGTAGTCACGCGAGTTGCCGGCATCCGGGATGACGGCTCCCCGAGGGAAATCCTCGGCCTTCCATGAGTCCATGCCGGAGATGTCCCACTTCTTGGCGTCACTCATGCGGTGGTCACCTCCTCGTATGCACGATCGACCGACGCCAGGTTCGCGTCGATGATCTCCTGGCTGAACTTCTTGCCGAAGGTCTTCACGAGCAAGCCCTTGACGGCGTCGAGGTCGATGGCGCCCGTCACCTTGGAGAGCGCGCCCACCATCGGCGTGTTGGGAATGTCCCGCTTGATCGTATCGAGCGCAATGCCCGAGGCGTCGACACACGCGACCGTTACCGAATCCGCCAGGCCGAGTGCGCGCTTGACGTCCTCGGGCGGGGTGCACGTGTTGACGATAACGGCGCCGTCGGTCTCAAGACCCTCGACCACGTTGACGACATCGAGCAGGGAGTCATCCAGAACGACCACGACGTCGGGGTTCTCGATGTTGCACTGGATGTCGATGGGCTCGGGGCTGATACGGGTGAACGCCTTGATGGGCGCGCCCATGCGCTCCGGCCCGTACTCGGGCATCGCCTGCATGTACTGGTCCGCCGCGAGAGCGGTCTCGGCCACCAGTTTGGCTGCCGTCACGGCACCCTGGCCGGCCCGGGCGTGCCAACGGATCTCTGTGAGCTGTTGCATTGCCTTCCCCTTTCCACCCGGCCGCCACACCACGCTCGTGGACCCGCCGGGATCGGCGAGGACGGACAGGTCACACAAGGATACGGGGGTGTGCCCGGCAAGCGGTTGTACGGAGGGGGTCAGTGGCTGCGAGGAATCGGTGAACGGTAGACAGAATATGGCAGTGGTGGCCGTACCGGGCCCTAGAGTTCCCTGCGGGCCGCGAGCGCACGCCCGAGGGTCACCTCGTCAGCGTACTCGAGGTCACCGCCGACCGGCAGGCCCGAGGCGATGCGGGAGACCCTGATCCCGAGCGGCTTGAGCATACGAGCGAGGTAGAGCGCGGTGGTCTCGCCCTCGACCGTGGTGTTGGTCGCGACGACGACCTCCTCGACCTCACCGGCGGCGATGCGGTCGAGCAGCTCTCGAACGCGGAGCTGCTCGGGACCCACCCCGTCCACGGGCGAGATGACGCCGCCGAGCACGTGGTAGAGCCCGCGATACTCGCCGGTCCGCTCGATGGCGACGACATCGCGCGGCTCCTCGACGACGCAGATGGTGGCGGCGTCGCGCTCTGGATCGGCGCACGTGTCGCAGATGTCGCCTTCGGTGAAGTCGAAGCAGCGCGGACAGAAGTGGATGACGCGCTTGACCTCGAGCAACGCCTCGGCGAGCCGCGTCGTCCCCTCTGCATCCGAGCGCAGTACGTGGTACGCGATGCGCTGGGCCGATTTAGGCCCGACGCCGGGAAGCCGCTCAAGTTCTTCGAGGAGGCGGGCGATGGGGGCTGCGTAATACACGCCGGGCTCGCTACATGAGGCCGGGGATGTTCATACCCCCGGTCACCTGGGCCATCTTGCTCGACGCGAGTTCCTGGGCCTGCCGAAGTGCCTCGTTGACCGCTGCAGCGACCATGTCCTCGAGCATCGCCACATCGTCCGGGTCGACTGCGGCGGGGTCGATGACGACGCGCTCGAGCTTGAGGTCGCCCGTCATGACCGCTTTGACGACGCCGCCTCCGACCGTAGCCTCGACGCGCTCCTCGGTCAGCTCCTCTTGCACGCGGGCCATCTCGGCCTGCATCTTCTGCGCCTGCTTCATCATGTTGCCCATGTTGGGTTTCATCCGTCTCACTCCATTTCTTCGTCGGTGTGTGGGCGCTCGGCTACCTTCTCAGCGCCGAGAGCGTCGGCCATGAGTGTCTCGATGTCCAGGTCCTGAGCTTCAGCGCCCGATTCGCGCGGCGCTCCGGGTGCAGGGGCCGGAGGCTCGGGCTCTTCCGGAGCGGGTGATGGGGGTTCCTCGGCGACCGGCGTATCGACCGGCTCCGGTGCGGGCTCCTCGGCGACCGGCGTGTCGGGCGGCTCCGGTGCGGGCTCCTCGGCGCGAACCGCCCCGCGGCCGAGCTGGTAGCGGAAGGGGGGCACGCTGCCGAGCACCGTGGCGAGAGCCCGCTTGAGCAGCGCGATGTTGTCGGGACCCTGCGCCTGGCGCATCGGAAAGCGGGCGCTCGCGGGGAACTCGACCACGAGCGTCACTCCGTCGGGGTCGACATCGACCTCGGTGCCGTCGAACATCGCTCCACGAGCGGACTTCAACTTGCGGACCTCGGCGACCACCGCGGGCCATGCGCGCTTCACGTGCGCACGATCGAGCGGACCGAGGGACGTCTCGGGTGCAGGCACATCGGAAGCGGCCGCGGGTGCGGACCGCTGCGAATCGTCCACGTCCTGCTCGCTCGGCTCCAAAGCGGTGACGTTGTCGCTCTCGGCCGCGGTGCCGTTCTCGGCCTCCCCGACCGCACCGGCATCGGGCATCGCGCGCTCCGGTGGGCCCTCCTTGGCGCCCGCAGGCGGCGACACAGTCTCGTCCGACACCGGCTCCTTGTCGCGTGCCTCGGGAGGCGAGGCCGCCTGCGTACGTGCTCCCGACACGCCTATCGCAGCCCCGGCTTCGAGCGCCTCGACGCGCTCGGCCAGGGCCTCGAGGGTCATCTCTCCGTGAGGGCGCGCGAG
>SLCP01000016.1 GCA_007125735.1 Coriobacteriia bacterium
GGCAGCGCTCGACTCGCGCGGCATGGACTACGAGATCAACGAGGGCGACGGTGCGTTCTACGGGCCCAAGATCGACATCAAGCTCCGCGACGCCATCGGCCGCACGTGGCAGACCGCGACCATCCAGGTCGACTTCAACAACCCTGAGCGCTTCGACATGACGTACCGCACGCCCGAGAACACCGAGGCCCGCCCGTTCATGCTCCACCGCACCATACTCGGCAGTATGGAGAGGTTCCTCGGCATCCTCATCGAGCACTACGCCGGCGCGTTCCCCGTGTGGCTCGCGCCGGTCCAGGCGGTCGTGATCCCGATCGCCGACCGCCACCTCGAGCACGTCGACTCCGTGCGCGAGCGCCTCGAGGCTCACGGCGTGCGCGTCGAGGTCTATGCCGAGCAGGAGCCCATGCGCGTCAAGATCGCCAAGGCCCAGCAGCAGAAGGTCCCCTACATGCTCGTGGTGGGGGACAAGGAGGTCGAAGCCGACGTGGTCGCCGTGCGCGAGCGGACCGAGGGCGACATCGGGCAGATGGGCGTCGAGGAGTTCGCGCGTAAGGTGCTCGACGGCTGACGTCCGCACGGCGCGAGTCACTCGTCGGGCCGTTAGTCCTGCAGCGCCTCGGAGATCGCTTCGTCTTGCGTGATCGGCAGCACGAGGGTGAACGTCGAGCCCTCACCGAGGGTGCTCTCGACTTCGATCGTCCCGCCGAGCGTCCCGGCGAGTCCTTGGCTGACCGCGAGCCCGAGCCCGGTGCCCTCCACGGTGCGGTCGCGACTTTCGAGCGCCTGTTCGTACTCGCCAAAGACCGCCTCGAGCTTCTCCGCCGAGATTCCCGGACCGGTGTCGCGCACCGCGAAGGCGATGACCTCGTCGGTCGGACAAGACACCGCGATCGTCACGGTGCCCGCCTCGGTGAACTTCACCGCGTTGTCGAGCAGGTTCAGCAGTATCTGCCGCACGCGCACCGCGTCGGAGATGAGCTGGGGGCAGGGGTCGGGAAGCTCGGCGGTAAGCGCGATGCCTTTGGCCTGCGCTGCAAGGGAGACCGCTGTGACGCATTCGTCGACAAGAGCGGGCACGTCGAGTGATTCGATGTTCAGTTTGACCGCGCCGGCATCGATGCGACACAGATCGAGCATGTCGTTCATGATGGCCAGCAGGTGCTTGCCTGCGTTGTTGACCATCGTCAGCTGCAGCCGCTGTTCGTCGTTCAGATCGCCCGCGAGCCCTTTGAGCACCATCGTTGTGAAACCGATGATCGAGTTGAGCGGCGTGCGCAGCTCGTGGCTCATCGAACGCAGGAATCGCGCGCGCGCGTCGTTGGAGAGCGTGAGCTCTTCGGCCGTAACGCGCAGCTTCTTGGCCTGGGTCTGGAGTTCCTCGGCCTGCGCCTGCAGTTCCTCGTTGGCCTGCGCGATCTCTTCGGTCCGTTCCTGTACGAGGCGCTCGAGATTGTCGTTAGAAGCGCGCACCTCCTCGTGTGCGGCTTCGAGCGAGCCGTAGAGCTGGGCGTTGGCGACCGCGAGGGCGACCTGGTACGCGAGGATCCAGCTCAGGTGGACGTCTTCTTCGTCGAACGCGCGCTCACGCTCGCCGGTCGTGCCGACGATCATCACCCCGACGGGCTCGTCTTTGAGAAGGAGCGGGATGAACATGATCGAGTGCAGGTTGCGCTGTTCGCAGACGGCGCGCTCGTTCTCCGAGAGCGGTGCGGCGTGGAAGTCTTTCCAGTACACGACTTTCCCGTGCTCGAGGGATTCCGCTGCCTGCGGGTGGTCGGAGAGTAGGGCACGTCGCAGCTCGTAAGGGAATCTCGGCGGAAGCGGGGGTGTCGTCGCGCCGAGGTGCAGCGACGCTCCGTCGAGTAGGTAGATCGCTCCGGTGTCGAGATCGAGGAGCGAGCAGGTGTGCTCGATCGCCAGCTGCAGCACGACGTCAAGATCGAGCGAGGATGCGAGTGCGCCAGAAACGGCAAGCATGGACTGAGCGGTCTCGGGGGCGAGACGAGACGCAGCTTCCCGCAGTGCGGAATCACCGGAACGCTTCGTCATGTCGGACGCTTCCTGTCGGTGTGCGGGTGGACATTGTCCCAGCGCGAGATGGGTGTGGAGCCCGCCCCTACATACATCTATTCCCAAGTCGGGCAGGTTACAATGGTGAGAGGCCGTGTTCGATGTCGGGTGACCCGACGAGGCAGTGTAGAGGCGGTTCCGTGGACTGGCTGACCCCCGCTCAAGTCGCACTCATGCTCAGCGGCATCCCGCTCGCGCTTGTCTTCGGGTACCTCTACCTGTCATCGCGCGAATCGCACCTCGGGCTGTGGACCGGTGCGTGGTTCGCCTATACGGCAGCAGCAGGCACTGAGCTCGCGTACTCGCAGAGCTTGGTGCCCTCGGCCGATGTCTGGTTCGTCGTGGCCCGCATGCTCAACGTGGCGTGCGGCCTCCTGCTGCTCGCGGGCACGCTCGTATTCCTCGGGAGGCGCACGTCACGCTTGTGGCTCGTTGCAGCGATCGCCGTGGCAGCGTGGGCTGCGGTGGCGGTCTTCGTACTTGATTCGCTGTTCGCCGCGGCGCTCCCAAGCGTCGCGTTTCTCGGATTCGCGGGCATCTTCACGGGGGCGGTCTGGATACGCTCGCACACCGGCAGGCAGGCGCGGATCGCCGGATGGGTCTTCGTGCTGTGGGGGCTCCACATGCTCAACTACCCGTTCCTTCGCGAGGTGGAGTGGTTCGCGCCCGCAGGTTTCGCACTCGGTGCCCTCTTCGCATATCTCGTCGCGTTCGTCGTGCTCATCGCCCATTTCGACCGGATCCGCGCGAGCCTGTCGGAGAGCGAGCGACGCTACCGTGGGCTCTTCCACAAGAGCAGGTCGGTCATGCTGCTTGTCGATCCCAAGGACGGCCGCATCGTCGACGCGAACGAAGCCGCCGAGCGTTACTACGGCTGGACGCTCGACGAGCTCACGTCGATGTACATCACCGACATCAACATGCTCTCCGCAGACGAGGTCCGCGCCGAGATGACGATGGCTACCGAGGAGGAGCGGAGTCACTTTGTGTTCGAACACCGGCGTGCCGACGGCTCGGTTCGCGACGTCGAGGTGTATTCGGGCCCTGCGGAGGTGAGCGGTCGGCGTCTCCTCTACTCGATCATCCACGACATCAGCGATCGTCGCCGGGCGGAGCGCGAGCTCGCCGAGTACAAGGAGAGGCTTGAGTCGCTGGTCGAGGAGCGCACGCACGAGCTCACCGGAGCTCGAGAGCGTCTCGAGACGGCGTTGCACGCCAAAGACGCGTTCCTTGCGAACATGAGTCACGAGCTGCGCACCCCGCTCAACTCGATCATCGGCTTCTCGGGATTGCTCGCCCAAGAGCTCGCGGGGCCGCTCACCGAGGAACAGCGGCGCCAGATAGAGATGGTTCAGTCCTCAGGCGCTCACCTGCTCGCGCTCGTCAACGACCTGCTCGACCTCACCGCCCTCGACTCGGGAAGGACCAATCCCTCACTTGGGGTCACCGATGTCTGTGAAGTCGTGCGGGGGTTCGCGCGCAGGATCGAGCCGATGTGCGCGGAGAAGGGGCTTGCACTCGTGGTCTCGGGATGCGAACCGTCCGATTCTCGGCTCCTTGTGACCGACTGCCGCTTCGTCGAGCAGATACTCTGGAACATCGTGGGCAACGCCATCAAGTTCACCGACGAGGGCTCGATCGCTATCGCCATCGATAGCGAGCCGAACGGGGTCGCCATCTCGGTCACGGACACCGGCATCGGCATCGAGCGCGAAGACATCGACCTGGTCTTCGAGGACTTCTCGCAGCTCGACGCGGTCCACGGCGCTAAGAATCTCGGCACCGGTCTCGGTCTTGCGATCTCACGGCGCCTCGCGGCGATGCTCGACGGGCACATCGAGGTGGACAGCGAGCCCGGTCGCGGGTCGACGTTCACGCTGCACGTGGTGGACCACGGGAGGTCGCGCGTTGAGGCGGCGTCGAGCGACTTGGTCATGGAGGATATGTGAATCCTGGCGCACGCCTCGCTAGTGAGTGTTAAGATACCTAACGTTTGCAGCCCCGCACCGCGCGAGGCGCCCCCGCGAGTCGCACTGAACACCACCCTTTCCGGCCGGAGCCGGGGCGCACCGAACGTCTGAGAGAGAGGAAACCGATGGCCGCCGATCAGGTCGAGCACGCCGAGCCGGCTGTGCGTCGCGTCTACGCCGAGGAGCCGCCCGACAAGCTCGCTACCGTGGCCCGGTGGCTCGGATACGCGATCGCCCTCATCATCGTGACGGCGCTCTCCGCCTTCATCTACCTCTACCTCACCGGTGTGGTGGATCCCCCCGCGCCGCGCACCGCACTCGAAGCTCGAATCGACATGATCGAGACGTATCTCGAGCAGAACCCCAACAACGGCGCGCTGTGGGCGGATTACATCCTCGCGCAGACGAGCCTCTCGCGATATCCTGACGCGCGGTCCGCATGGGAAGAGGCCCAAGTGGTGCTAGCCGATCTTGCCGATGAGCTCATCCAGGCCGACCTAGCGTGGGCGCAGTCACTCATCTTCCAGGCTCGGCCGGAAGACGCCATCGTGCAGGCAGATCACGTGATCGACTCCAACTCGGCTGCTGTCGAGGCGATTGGCCGAAAGAACCCGATGATGGCGCAGATGGATATCATCGACACGGGGATGCTCGGTCCCGCTTGGGTGGTGAAGGCCAACGCGTATGTGGCTCTCGGCGAGTGGGACGATGCGGTTGAGGCGTACACGATGGCGCTCGAGTACGACCCGCGTGGAGCAGACCTGCTTATCTTGCGGGCTGGAGTCTACTACGAACTAGGCGATCTTGATGCAGCGCGCGCCGACGCACGAGAGGCGCTTCGCTTCCTTCCTGACGATCGTCGAGCGCAGGCGATCCTCGAACAGCTTGGAGAAGAGTGATGAGTGACGAGAAGGTGATGGACGGCGGAGACGAGTTGGAGCGCTCAGCGGCTGGCTCCGAGCCGGTAGAAGAGTATGTCGAGGAGTACGTCGAGGTCGTCGACAACCGTCGCCGGGTCGTCGTGCTCATGATAGCCTTGCTGCTCCTGCTCCTGACACTCGGAGCCATCACGTGGTTCCTGTGGGACACCGTACGACCGGCGGGCGCACCGCGAGGTGAGGTCACCGAGGGCATGGTGTGGGTCCGTTCGATCTACGGCTGGGGCAACGAGCTCGATGAGCGGCTGCAGGCGCCTGAAGCGGTCGCGGTCGCACCCGACGGTACGTACTGGACCATCTCCGGGAACAACACGCTCGTCGGGTTCGACCAGGACGGCAGATTGTCGGGCATGATTCGACTACCGAGAGGTGAGGGGCCAGGCGAATTCCGCATGCTCGAGGACCTCGCGTTCGATCCCGAAGGCAATCTCTACGTTGTCGATTACGGCAACGCGAAGGTGCTCAAGGTGCTGCCCGACGGCACGGTCGACGGGGAGGTCTTCGTGTCTTTCGTCCAGCGTGTTGCGGTCGCTGACGGTCGGTTGGCCGTTGGTGCGACCGGAGGGATCGCGGTCTTTGGGCTTGCGGAAGGCGAACTCCTTGCCCAGTGGGGCGGGAGAGGAAGAGACCTTGAGGCGTTCGATGGCGTGCGCGGACTCGCCTTCGGTGAGGACGCTACCATCTTCGCCAGTGATGCGTTCAATCGCCGGGTCAAAGCCTACACGCCGGAAGGTCAGCTGCTCTGGTCGTTCCCCGATGAGGAGACGGTGGAGGCGGCGCGCGCACTCGACGAGATCGGTCTGGGTGAGGAGCGTCTCGAGGTCGCCCGGGAGGTGCCCTTCGAGCTCCCGACTGGCTTAACCGTCGATGCCGCAGGGCGCGTCGTACTTGTGGATGCGTTCAAGTCGCAGATCACCGTTCTTGATCCGCGTGACGGGGAGGTGCTTGGCACCTACGGGCGCAATGGGGTGCTCGACGGGGAGTTCACGTATCCGACCAGCATCACGTACGACCATGCACGAGACCAGTACGTGATCGCGGATACCGCCAATCATCGACTGCAGGTCGTCCGCATAGCAGGTTCGGGGGGTGGCCCTGCTGCGGTCATCGCGCGACTGCAGGGCAGACCACTGTGGGTGTGCTGCTTCCCGCTTGGTTTGCTACTCGCACTCATCGCGCTTGCGGTGGCGCGATCGCGTCGTCAGAGGCAGGATCGGCCGAGCGTCGAACGGTAGTCACCGGGGCCCGAGCGCCGTCAATGAGGGCTTGAGAGACCGTTCAGACTCCGAAACCATGCTTGACAAGACCTCAATGCAGCCATACCATGTTAAGAAATGCAATCCACCTTTACATCGGCTGACACGGGTTAACTGCCCGTAATCAGGATTCTGTTACGGGAAGGAGGTGCATGTGAAAGTGACAAACAACACGATCAGTTCGACGAAAGGTTCGAAAATGAAGAGAACTCTGTTTGTTGCCGTGCTCGCCACGGCTCTGGTCTTCGCGTTCGCGGCTCCCGCGCTCGCCAACTGGGGTGGCTGGACCGGCCCGGATTCTGATTGGAACAACACACCCGGTGCCGACAACCCGTACGACACCGCTCCTGGCTCGCCGCGACAGAGCACATCGTACGTCCAGTGGGACCTCGTCGAGACTCTGGGGACGGACGGCGATTTCAACACGCCGCACAAGGGCTACGCCAATACCACAACGCTCTGCGCGGTGTGCCACTCGGTACACTTCGCCCCGGTGTTCGACGGTCAGATCACCGAGTCGGACAGCTACGCATGGCAGGCTCCCGGAACCGGCATCCTCAAGATCGAGGACTATGAGGCAGCCGTCGCCGGCGACTACAACGGCCCTGCTCAGTTGCTGCTCCGCTCGAGGGCGGCCACGGCGTGCAACTTCTGCCACGTCGACACCGCCATCGGTAACGTGGTCGTCTACGCGGGCGACTCGGACATCTTCGGCTACAGCCAGAACTTCACGAGTTCGTA
>SLCP01000179.1 GCA_007125735.1 Coriobacteriia bacterium
CTAAAGAAAACGGCCCCTCCGCGTCGGCGCCCCTCCAACGTGCGGGGCCGTTTTCGCTCTCGAGCCCCGGCGTGCGAAGATCGCCGGGGCTCTACCCTGTCTGTCCCGTGAACGCCCATTTCTCCACGAGGAGGCCGGGAACGAGCGCGCTGCCAAGCATGGTCTTGAAGAGCCGCCGCTCTTCGGTGACGCCGTGGACCGCTCCAAGTGCGGCGATAGCGCCCTGGGTGAAGCGAAGGTTCTTGAGCGGGGTCGTGAGTCGACCGTTCTCGATAAGGAACGTGCCATCCCTCGTCATGCCGGTCAGGGTGACCGGGACGGGATCCTCGACATTGACGTAGTGGAAGCGGGTCACGAAGACACCCTTTGACACCGACCGGATGAGTGCATCGAGAGTGGTATCGCCGGCTGCCATCTGCAGGTCCCGCGGGAGCGGACCGATCGAGTTTGGGGCCGGCAACGCGTGACCGGTGTTGCCCAGGCTGGTACGGGCGGCCCAGTACGAGTCGGTCACGGGGGTGCATGCGATACCGCTGTCGATCAGCGTCACGCGCTGTTTGGGCTGCCCCTCGAAGTCGAAGCTCAGCCCGCACGACTCAGGCGAGAGCGCATCATCGACGATCGTGATGGCGTCTGACACGATCCGCTCACCGAGCTTCTCGCTCATGAACGACCGGCCCTCCGCGTACGCACGCGCCGAGAGGCCGACGTAGCCGAGGAAATCTACGATGTCGGCGACCGCTTCGGGTGAGAGCACCACGGTGTAGTCGCCAGGAGGGAGATCGGAGGGACCAGCCGTGCGCAGGGCGAGCGTGGCCGCCTCATCACCGATCGCCGCGGGATCGAAGCCCACGGTCGATGGGGTGAAGTGCGACGCCCAACCGGTGCCGGCCCCCTCGCCCGACGAGAGCACCGTGGCACGAATCGCGGAGACCTTTGCCGCAACGTCGACGCCGTGGGAGTTGGCCACGGCAACGGTGTCCGTGTCGAAGGCGACACCACCCGCAGCAACGAGCCCGTGGATCGCGGACTGCTCGACGATGCTGCGTACGGCCTCTGCGCGCTCCAGCGGCCCGAATCCGACCGGCTCGACGCCGTTCTCCCGCATCATGACTGGGCGCGGTCCGGGGAGGCCGGGGAACATGGGGTCTGCCGGGGAGGCCGCGGCCGCCGCCACTGCTGCTGCCGCGCACGCCGCAAGCGAGTCGTCGTCGAGGCGGTTCGTTGACGCGCTTCCGGTCCTGGTGTCGAGCACAGCGCGTATCGAGACGGAGGTGTCGCGCTCGGCGACGTTCTGATGGATTCGATTCTCGGCGAAGCGTGTCAGCGCGGTGTCGCTCGAGATCACGAGCGCCTCCGCCTCGTCGGCGCTGGTCAGGTCCACTGCTCGCATCGCGAGCGCTTGCGCGTCGATGGCGCTCCTGGGGGTCATCGGCCCACCCCCACTTGGACGTTACGGAAGCGCGCAGGCGCTGCTCCATGCGCGACATGCGCGACCTGCATGGGCTCTCCCTTGCCGCAATTGGGCAGGCCCCACACCTTCCAGTGGTCGCGCGAGCACACCGCGTCACACGAATTCCAGAAGCGTGGGGTGATGCCGGTGTAGTTGGGGTTCTTGACCATGCGGGTCTTGACGCCGCTTTCGATGAGCCAGCCGATCTCGCAGGCGAATTGGAAGTTGAGGCGCTTGTCATCGATCGACCAGGAGTTGTTCGTCTCGACGTACAGGCCGCGCTCCGTGTCGGCGATCAGGTCGTCGAGCGACCACGTGCCTGGCTCGAGAGAGACGGTATTCATGCGTATGAGCGGTATGCGATTCCAGCCGTCAGCTCGCATACAGCCGTTGCTGCTGCGGTCGATAGCGCGTGCGCTCTCGCGGGACGTCAGAAAGCCTGTGAGCAATCCCTCGGTGACCAGGTAGTCACGTTGCGCTGGCACGCCCTCATCGTCGAACGCGTAAGATGCGATCGACCCGGGCACGGTCGCATCAGCTGTGATCGAGACGTGCTCGGAGCCGTAGCGAAGCTCGCCGAGGTCTTCGAGACGCAGGAACGACGTACCCGCGAAGGCAGCTTCGTCTCCGAGCACGCGGTCGAGTTCGGTCGGGTGGCCGACAGACTCGTGCACCTGAAGCCCGAGCTGACTGCCGTCGATGATGAGGTCCATGGTCGCCGAGGGGCACGGCTCGGCGCTGAGGAGCGCGGCGGCCTCCTCGGCGACGCGGGGCGCGTTGCCGGCAAGGTCGAAACCTTCGACGATCTCGTAGCCTCCCTGTGCCCAGTCGCCGCCGTGAGAGTTGGGGTAGGAGCGGGTGAGCACCTCGCCGTTGGCGATCGCGTACGCAGCGATACCGCCGCCGCTCTCGGTGTAGCGCTGCTCGATCCGGCTGCCGATCGTCGAGGCGAAGTACTTGTGCACCTCATAGAAGCTCAGCGATGCGCGGGTCAAGGCTACGGCTTCGACCTGTCTCATGGCGGCGTCAGCGGAAAGCAGGAGGTCGATCTTGTCTTCGAGGGGAACGGAGAAAGGGTCACGCTCGCATGGTGCGCTCCACGAGGCGACGTGTGCTTCCAGGGGTGCAAGGGAGACTGGGTCGCGTGCGACGCGCGCGCTCGCGCGGGCGATCGCGACCGCGTCTGCTGCGCACCGTGACGCAGCCTCGATCCCGGACTCGTTCGTCGATGCGAACCCCCACGAACCGTCGGCGATCACGCGGATGCCGATACCTGACGCCGCGCGCGCGGTCGCCGCGTCGAGCCGCGAATCCGCCACTGAGACCGAGTGTTCACGGGTGTTGACCACACGTGCGTCTGCGTACGATGCCCCGGCGAACTCGGCTGCATCGATCGCGGCTTCTACCGTGTCCCACATACAGGTGACCCCCCGTCATCGTGATGCTCCCCCCGAGCATCACGGCTGTTCGTTATCGACGATACCAGGAATAGCATACCGGTGTGACACGGAGTGGCCCTGGGTGACGCGCAGCGAGGGGTTCTCTGCGCAGGCACGCGAGCGAAGACCGCGACAAGCGCGCTACTCGGTCGGGAGTACCGGCCGCGGCGACGAAACGCCCGCAGGCGGGTCGACCCTCGGCTGCCAGTCGTAGCGCCGTGCGCCCGCGTAGTCTCGGCGGTCCGAGAGCCTCTGGATACGGACGAAATCGCCGGTCCGCGGTGCGTGGATGAAGTAGTCGGCGCCCATGTAGATGCCCACGTGGTACACGGGCGAGCCGAAGAAGACCACGTCACCCGGTTGCAGCGCGGCCGGCACGACCCGCTCGCCAAGGAGGAACTGGCTGCGCGAGTAGTGAGGCAGGTTCACGCCGTGCTGGCGGAACACGTAGAGCACGAGGCCCGAGCAGTCGAAGCCTGCCGGCGAAGAACCACCCCACAGGTATGGAATGCCGTGGTACGCGAGTGCGGTCTCGATGGGCGATCCAGGCTCGATGACGATGCCGGCGGAAGACGCGCCACGCAGGATCTGGCGCAGGAGCTCGTTCTCCTCGCTCTGGCGCCGCGCAGCCTCCTCGTCGAGCAGTTCGAGCAGCTCGACCTGGGCCTCGGCGAGCATCTCCTGGCGCTCCTGTATCCGGAGCATGATCTCGATCTGGCGGGCGCGGAGCTCGAATTCGAGCGCCTCGGCCTCGGTCGCGGCGTTCTGGAGGCGCTCGGCTGTCTGCTCGACGAGTTCCTTCTGGCCGCGCAGGCTCTTTGCGACCTCTGCGTCTGCCATGCCGAGCGTGTTGAGGAACTTCACGCGCGACACGAGGTCGGAGAGTGATTTCGACTGCAGCACGAGCTCGATCGCGGCGAGCGAGCCGTTCTTGTAGATGCTCGTGGCGCGCTCGCCGAGGAGTTCGTTCTGCTGCTCATAGGCTTCGGTCGCGTTGGCGAGGTCGACCTCGGCCACGTCGACTCGCTGCTTGGTCGCGCTCAATCGCTCGACGGCTGCGTTGTACGCCTCGGTGGCGATCGCAAGCTCGCGGTCGAGGGCATCGAGCTGCGCCATGAACTCGTCGAGCATCGCTTGACGGCGAGCGAGTTCCTCACGGAAGCGCAGGGTCTCCTCGTCGACCTCGACCGCCACGGGCGGCGGATCGCTGGCGTTGGGCGGGGTTCGGGTGGATGCGGACTGGCCGGCGGGCTCTGCAGAGGCCGTGGAATCGGATGAAGGCACGGCGTAGACCGGCGCGGCGGTCGCTACAAGCAGCGTCGCCAAGAGCACTGCGCCGATGCGATGCGAGAGGGTGAAGCGCTCTCTCGCTGTGGTCGTCATGCCGGGCCTTTCCACGTGTCCTGTCCGGTCTCGTTCGAGATGGTGGGCGGCTCAGTGCCGACCACACATCCCCAACTTTGAATCATAGCACGAAACAGGTGCAAAACCGGGGCCAAATCGCCTGTTGGTGGCGGGTATCGTGCCCCAGTCGTACACAGCTTAGCGCACGGTGTCGGAGGCGATGCGAACGGAATGTGGAGATATCGCGTAGACTCGGCCGGTGTGGGTAGAGTCGTGCGTAGGGCGAGGTGGAGGGGGTGGCGTGGTGATGGCGAGAGCGGGCTGGTGCGCCGAGTGCGGATCGTACGCGTGGCTTGCCGAGGACGGTGGGTGCGTCAAAGGGCATTCGGCGAGCGGAGTGTCCGATGTCTACGATGCCGAGTACACACCCGAGGACCGTCTCGAAGAAGCGATCCGCGCCGCGGAGTTGGCGGCGGAGCGTGTGGGTGAGGTCGTCAAGGAGTCGTGGGACGAGGCTTCGCCCAAGGTCAAGAAGGCATGGGCCGAGGCGCGTCCCGCGATCGAGCGCGCCGGTGAGGCTGCAGGCCGCGCGGTCGAGGAGCTCGGCGAGAGCATCCGGACGTTCAGCGCGGGCGTGGCCGAGAAGCACGAGGCCGGTCCACCGCCCCCCGCCGACCCGGATAGCGTGGCTCGGGACGAATAACGCGCGTCTGGGGAACGGTTCGGCGATACGGACCGTCTTAGAAGTGTGGAGACTTCCTGGGAACATAGAGCGGGATCAGGAGCGCGGTCCGGAGGCGCGGTGACCGGCGAAGCTTCTCGGGTGCCACTATTCGTCTACGCGTTGCTCGTCTGCACGCTCCTGCTCGTGGCGTTCGTGGCCGGCTGTTCTCCGAGCGGCGCTCACAGGGACGGGCCCGTGCCGCTGCCCGATCCTGCCGCCTCGCTTCCTGCCACCATTCCTCCCGATGGCACACCCAAAGCCATCACCTCGCCGCGCGAGCGCAGGACGGAACCCGAGGCCGAGTGCCCCGACGACAACGAGACGCGCAGCTGGTACTACACGGCTTCTTCGGCTCCGGGCGGCGTGCCGTCCGTCCCCGCCGAGGTGGCTCGGATGCTCGACACTTACCGCGGCCTGTGGCGGGCCGACACGTCCGAGAAGGTCGTCTACCTCACGTTCGATGAAGGCTATGAGGCCGGCTTCACGCCCGCGATCCTCGACACGCTTGCGCGCGAGCGTGTTCCGGCAGCGTTCTTCGTGACTCGCTCCTACATCGAGAACAACCCGCAACTCGTGCGCAGGATGGTCGCGGACGGGCACATCGTCGCGAACCACAGCGACACGCACCCGTCGATGCCGACGCTCGCTGGGGACCCGGCCGCCTTCGAGGCCGAGTTGGCACGCTGCGCCGAGGCGTTCGAGGCGCTCACCGGTGAGCGCATGGCGTCGTACTTCCGTCCGCCGATGGGCGAGTACAGCGCGCGAGCGTTGTGCATGACTGAGAGGCTCGGCTACACGTCGGTGTTCTGGAGCTTTGCGCACCGCGATTGGCTCCTCGACGACCAGCCTCCGGCGAGCGTGACGGTCGAACGGGTGGTGCGTGGCACGCATCCGGGCGCGATCCTGTTGCTGCACGCTGTCTCGGCCAGCAACACCGAGGCGTTGCCCGAGATCATCGGCCAGGTGCGGTCGGCGGGGTACCGCTTCGGAGCGCTCTACGAGATCGACCCGTAGTCGTTGCGGCTAGCCTTCGATCGCAGCGGACACTTTTCTCGTTTGATTTCGAACGAATCCGTGAAGTACGATCGGCTGCGTGCCGATACCACAGTGACATGTTCGCAATGACAAGCGGACCTTTGATGTGGTCCGGCGGCACGGAATGAGGTGTTCACGATTCCTGCTGATGCGCCCACGCCCCGCTCACGAAGGTTCGTTTGGGTAGCGGTCATCGTCTTCTTCGCCGCGCTCACCGTGGGAGGGCTTGCGTTTGCGTCCTCGTCTCATTCGTGCGGCCTCTGCCACATCATGACCGCCAACGTCGAGGGGTGGGTAGAGTCCGCACACACCGACGTGACGTGCCACAAGTGTCATGCCGATCGCGGCGTGACCGGCTGGGCGGCGTCGATGCTCACGGGGGCCAAGACCCTCTACGCGCACGTGACGGACGGCTCTATCGAGGCCCACGCCATCTCCTCCGTTGTGCCGCCCGAGCGGTGCATCGCCTGTCACGGTGGCGCGTGGCAAGACCAGATGTTCGCCGCGATGCACCCGCTGCCCACATCGCGCTGCGACGCGTGCCATCGGCAGAGCTATCACGCAGACGACAGGCCTGTGTATCACGAGGTGGCCGAGGCACGTGACGTGGCATACGGAGACGCGGTCACGTGCGCCGAGTGTCACACCGACCGGCAGATGCTGCGGGCAGACATCATGGCCGACCCCCGCGCTGAGGCAGGATCGGGCATCGAGGGGACGGGTGAGGGTTGAGGCGGTCAGCTGCCCCAGTTGGGGCCCGACGTCGCCGTTCTCGTAGGCGACCGCTTCTTCTCGACGACGCACGCGCAGTTGCGCTGCGTCGAATGCCACGGTGGTGTAGAGCCAGCGACCAGCAGACGCGAGGCTCACGCAGGGATGGACTCGCTGCCCTCCTCGGCGGTGCGCGACTCGATCTGCTACGACTGTCACACCGGGATCGTCTCTCGCTTCGAGGACTCCCTCCA
>SLCP01000095.1 GCA_007125735.1 Coriobacteriia bacterium
ATGACACGTGCGGCGGGCGCCGTGATGATGAAGGCCCGGAGCGGCGCCATCGTGAACGTGAGCTCGGTCATCGGTCTTGTCGGCAACGCCGGACAGGCGAACTACGCGGCCGCGAAAGCGGGCCTCCTCGGCCTGACGAAGTCGGTGGCGCGCGAACTAGCTCCTCGGAGCGTGCGCGTGAACGCGGTAGCGCCGGGGTTCATCGAGACCGACATGACCGCTTCGCTGCCTGAGAAGGTGTGTGAGGCGGCGCGGGCCACGATCGCCATGCGCACGTTCGGGACACCAGAAGACGTCGCTGCCGCGGTAGCGTTCCTCACCTCGGACGACGCCCGCTACATCACCGGCCAGGTCCTCGCTGTCGACGGCGGGATGACGTTCGTCTAGAGTGACCGCGGACATCGTGTACGCTTGATGCTCTTGAGAGGGGAGGTGTTCCGGTACAGTGGAACGAGATGCGATATTCGAGAAGACGAAAGAAGTGATCGTCGACCAGCTCAACGTCGATGAGGCCGACGTGAACGAGGACGCGGCGTTCATCGACGACCTCGGCGCTGACTC
Source organism: Coriobacteriia bacterium (assembly GCA_007125735.1). GTDB lineage: Bacteria > Actinomycetota > Coriobacteriia > Anaerosomatales > SLCP01 > SLCP01. The sequence continues at coordinate 562 of SLCP01000095.1, forward strand.
GCTCGATCTCGTCGAGCTCGTGATGGCCCTCGAGCAGGAGTTCGGGGTGACCATCCCTGACGAGGAGGTCGAGGCGATCAAGACCGTCGGCGATGCAGTGACGTACATCATGGAGAACGCCTGACGCCACGAGCGTCTGTGCACGTCCCTTCCGGCTACACGCCGGAGGGGACGTGCGCCCATAGTTCGCACCTGACTACGGAGGACAGCACACCGTGCCCGACATGCCCCCGCTGACACTCGGCTCCAAGACCGCGCACCTTCCCATCGTGCAGGGCGGGATGGCGGTCCGTATCTCGATGGCCCCGCTTGCCGCCGCCGTCGCTGAGGCGGGCGGTGTCGGGCTCATCGCAGGGTCTGGGCTCGATCCGGACGAGTTGGGGCGCGAGGTCCGGGCGGCTCGAGAAGCCACCGACGGCGTGGTCGGGGTCAACATCATGGTGGCCGTGCGGGTCTTCAAGGACCTCGTGCACGCAGCCATCGAGGCGGGGGCGGACGTGCTGGTGTGCGGTGCGGGCTTCTCGCGCGACGTGTTCGCGTGGGGCGCCGAGGCGGGCGTCCCCATCGTCCCCATCGTCGGCTCGGCGCGTGTCGCGCTTCTGGCCGAGCGCTTCGGTGCGGCCGCGGTGATCGTCGAAGGGGTGGAGGCCGGCGGTCACCTCGGGACCGATCGCCCGATGCTCGATCTGCTCCCCGAGATCGTCGAGGCGGTGAGCATCCCGGTCATCGGCGCTGGAGGCGTGGTGACCGGCGCCGACATCAAGCGGACCCTCGACGCCGGTGCGGCCGGCGTCCAGATCGGTTCGCGATTCGCGGCCACCGTCGAGTCCTCGGCCCCCCTCGCGTTCAAAGAGCTCTACGTGGCGGCGACCGATGACGACATCGTGCTGGTGAAGAGCCCCGTCGGTCTGCCAGGGCGGGCCATCAGGAACCCGTTCTCGCGCCGTCTCGAAGCGGGCGACCATCCTGAGATCGAACGGTGCGTGTCGTGCCTCAAGAAGTGCGGGAAGGATTACTGCATCATCGATCGGCTCATCATGGCCCAGACCGGTGATGTCGAAGGCGGACTCGTGTTCGCGGGCACCTCGGCCGCGCGTATCCACGACATCCCGACCGTCGCGGAGCTCGTCGCCCGCCTCGAGCACGAGTGGCGGGAGGCCGAGGGGGAAGGAGCGCCAGCGTGAGGAGAGTAGCGGTCACCGGCATCGGCGTCGTCTCGCCGATAGGGATCGGCGCTGATGCGTTCGTCAGTTCGCTGCACGATGGGCGTTCGGGTGCCGCGACGATCACCGCGTTCGATGCCTCGGAGTACACGACCCGGTTCGCGTGCATGGTCGACGAGTTCGATCCCGCACCCGTGCTCGACAGCAAAGAAGCGCGGCGTATGTCTCGGTTCCAGCAGTTCGCGATGGTAGCTGCAGCCGAGGCGATCGAGGATTCCGGCCTCGAGGTGACCGAGGAGAACGCCGAGCGCATCGGCGTGATCGTCGGCTCCGGCATCGGGGGCCTCATGACGATGGAGGAACAACACGCGACGCTCGCAGAGCGTGGGCCGTCGCGTGTGAGCCCGTTCCTCGTCCCGATGATGATCGTCGATCTCGCCGCGGGTCACATATCCATCCGGTGGGGAGCGAAAGGCATCAACTACGCCCCGGTCTCGGCGTGCTCCACCGGCAACCACGCGCTCGGTGAGGCAGGTGAGGCGATCCGCCGCGGGGCTGCCGACGTCGTGATCGCCGGCGGCTTCGACTGTGGCGTCACGCCGCTCGGTCTTGCGGGCTTCTGTGCCGCGCGTGCGCTCTCCACGCGCAACGACGATCCCGTCGGGGCGTCTCGGCCCTTCGACGCGGGCCGGGACGGGTTCGTCATGGGCGAGGGCGGCGCCATCCTCGTGCTCGAGGAACTCGAGCACGCGCTCGCCCGCGGCGCCCACGTCTACTGCGAACTCGTCGGCTACGGGGCGAGCGCCGACGCTCATCACATCACCGCACCGGCGCCCGATGGGAGCGGCGCCCGTCGCGCCATGTCGGCCGCTCTCCAACAGGCCGACCTCGCTCCTGCCGACGTCGACTACATCAACGCGCACGGCACGTCGACACCACTCGGGGACCGTGCCGAGACCGGAGCGATCAAGGAAGTGTTCGGCGCGGACGTCCCGCCGGTGTCATCGACGAAGTCGATGACGGGACACCTGCTTGGTGGAGCCGGAGCCCTCGAAGCCGCGGCGTGCGTGCTCGCGATGCGTGACGGCTTCCTGCCGCCGACGATCAACCTCACCGACCCCGATCCCGAGTGCGACCTCGACTACGTCCCGAACGTCGCACGTGAGACCGCGGTGTCCTCTGCCCTCAGCAACTCGTTCGGGTTCGGTGGCCACAACGCCACGGTGCTCTTCGCGAAACGATGAGCCCACCGGAGTCACAGGACCACACCACGGAGCACTCTGCTCGCCTCGCCGCTGCCGAGGATGCCATCGGCCACCGGTTCGGCGATCCGCGCCTGCTCGACCGGGCCCTGACGCACCCGTCGTACAGCGACGATCCAGGCGGGCGTTCCGACTACGAGCGTCTCGAGTTCCTCGGCGACGCGGTGCTCGGATTCATCGTGGCCGAGGAGATCTACGCGCGTTTCCCTGGACTCGCCGAGGGCACGATGACCAAGCTCAAAGCAGTCGCCGTATCGCGTCCTGCGCTCGTCGAGGCCGCCACGCGACTCGGACTCGAGGGGTTCATCGTGCGCGGGCGTGCGGAGACGCACGATGCGGTCCGGGGGCTGGCTTCGGCGCTCGAGAACGCCTTCGAAGCGATCGTCGCTGCGATCTACCTCGATGCCGGGATCGACGCCGCACGGCGTTTCGTGCTCGATGCCCTCGGTGACCTGATCGCGACGGAGGCGTTCGACGCAGTGGCGATCGAACATCCCAAGTCGCGTCTCCAAGAGATCGTCCAGGCGCACGGGACCGTGCCGGTCTATCGGACGGTGACAACGGAAGGACCGCCCCACGCACGCAGATTCACCGTCGAAGTCCTCATCGAGAATCGGGTCGTGGGAACGGGCTCCGGCGCGAGCAAACGCGAAGCTGAGATGCGTGCCGCGACGCAGGCGCTCGAGGAGTACGACGCACGCTCGTGAGCGCCCGGTCCGGTCGGAGTCGCGCTGGTCGGCTGTGGTAGAATCGCACGCGTTCGGCACGCTCCCGCAGGCCGGTCCCGCCGGCCCGATACGCTCGACGTCCGAGAGGTCAGTTCGTGCACCTACGCTCGCTCATACTGAAGGGTTTCAAGTCCTTCGCCGACAAGACCTCACTCGTCCTCGAACCGGGCGTGACGGTGATCGTGGGGCCCAACGGCTCCGGGAAGTCCAACATCTCCGACGCGGTCTTGTGGGTCCTCGGCGAGCAGTCCGCCAAGACGCTGCGCGGGCAGGCGATGGAGGACGTCATCTTCGCGGGCTCCTCGGCCAGGCAAGCGGTGGGCGTTGCCGAGGTCGATCTCGTGCTCGACAACTCAGACGGGACGCTCCCGCTCGAGTTCGATCAGGTGACGATCACCCGCAGGATGTTCAGGAGCGGGGAGAGCGAGTACCTCATCAACCAGAGTCCGTGCCGCCTCATGGACGTGCACGAGTTGCTGCACGACAGCGGGCTCGGTCGCGACACGCACTCCATCATCAGCCAGGGTCGCCTCGACGAGGTCTTGAACTCGCGGCCCGAGGACCGTCGCGCGCTCATCGAGGAGGCAGCCGGCGTCCTCAAGCACAAGAAGCGCCGAGACCGCGCGCTGCGCAAGCTAGCGGCGATGGACGCGCACGTCGAGCGTGCACGCGACATCGCGGCCGAGATCGACCGGCAACTCAGGCCCCTCAAGCGCCAGGCGTCGCACGCCGCTCAGCATGCCGAGCTTCGCGAGGACCTTACGGCGTTCGAGATCGCGCTTGCCGTCGACGAGCTGCGCTCGCTGCAGACCGAGTGGGACGCGCTCGGCAAGCGCGAGCGCGAGCAAGGGGCGGAGATCGAGCTCACGCGCTACCGGCTCGCCGAGAAGGAGCAGGAGCTCGAGAAGTTCCAGGCCCTGCTCGAGGAGAAGGGATTGTTCGTAGGGGACCTCTCGGAACAGCGAAGACGACTCCAGTCCGTTCTCGAGCGGATCAACTCGGGTCTTCTTCTTCTCGAGGAGAAGGGCAAGAACCTCGTCGAGCGCCTGTCGGACCTGCGGCAGAAGCTGCACCACGCCCAGACCCGCGCGGCCGCTCGGGCCGAGGAGTTGGAGCGGCTCACCGCGGAGCGGTCCGAGACCGACGCGCGCCTCAAGGCGCACTACGCGTCCCTCGGCGAACTGCGACGTGAATCGGAGACGGCACGCAAGGAGCGCATAGCCGCCGACGAGGCCGTTGCTGCGATCGCTTCGGAGATACGACGCGCCCGCAAGGAGCTCGAGGACGACCGCGCCGAAGTCGCGGGACTCGAGCAGAACCTCTCCTCACTCCGCCTCGAAGAGGAGATGCTCGCCGAGCGCTCCACTGCCCTCAAGGAGCAGCGCGGGGAGGTCTCCGCTGCGCTCTCGGCACGGCGCACGCGTCTCGAGACACTCGAGGCCGATCTCGCCATGGTGCGCAAACAGCGCGCCTTGGCAGATGTGGATGTCGACAAGCGTGTTCGCGTGGCCGAGAGCAGACGCAAGGACCTCGCCGCAGTGCGGGAGTCGCTTGCAGCCGCACGCGCCGAGATGCGCGCGCTCGAAGAGGTGGAGCGCGCGTTCGAGACGGCATCGCCCGCACTGGCCTGGGCGCTTTCGAAGGAACGCGAGTTCGGCGGCATCGTCGGGCCGCTCGCGGAACGTATCCGCACCGAGGAGCGGTACGAGAAGGTCGTCGAGCACCTTCTCGGGACGGACCTCTTCGCTCTGCTCGTCACCGACACGGCGTCTGCCGAGGCTATCGCTCGAGCCGCCGGTGAGGCCGCCGACGGGGAACTATCGCTCGTGCCGCTCAAGTCCGCCTCCCGTAGCGAGCGGGCCGACAGCCCGCGCGGGGCTCAATCGACGGGCACGCGCCTTGTCGACCACATCGCATGCGATGACGATGTCGTGCCCGCCCTCGAAGCGCTCCTCGGCGACGTCATCGTGGTCGAGACGCTCGCTGAAGCGATAGAAGGCGTCACGGCCGACGAGGGTTTCCGACGGTTCGCGACTCCTGGGGGCGCGATCGCGTGGCCGGGCGGAAAGGTCACGGTAGGCCGTGTCGTCGCAACCGACGGTGCGGGAGTCTTGTCCCGCAAGCGCCGCATGAGCGAACTCGAAAGCGGAGTCGCCTCGCTCGATATAGCGGTCGGAGACGCCGAGGCCCAGGTGTCGCAAGCAGAGGATGCCCTTGCCGCTGCTCAGCAAGACGCGCTCGAGCTCGGGCAGCGCATCGCCCAGCTCGCCGGCGAGATCGACTCGGTCCGTGAGGACGCGGGCCGTCTCGAGAACCAGGTACGCTCGACCGACGGCGAGATCGCATCGATCTCGGCACGCGCGACCGAAGTCGTCCAGCGTGCGAGGAAGGAAGCGCCCGACCTCGAGAAGCTCCGCGCCCGGATCGCCGCCTCCGAAGAGGCCCTCGAAGGCCTTGAAGAGCGCTCAGCTGCGGCGCGCGATCAGCGGGACGCACGATTCAGGGAGGAGTCCGCGATCGGAGAGCGGCTCGCGGCGTGCCAGGTCGACATCGCGACCGTCTCGGAGCGTGAGGTGCACCTCAAGCGGCAGATCTCGGGCATCACCGCCGAGCTTGACGACCTCGCTGCCACGCTCGAGCAGTCGCAGGTCACCGAAGCCGCGCTGGAACTCCTCCGTGGCCGTATCCAGCCGGTGCACGACCTCTACACCGCCCTGCTGGAGCGAGCCGAGCACTGGGCGATGAAGCTTCGCGATCGCGCACGTTTCGAGCAGGCCGACTCCGAGTCGCTCCGCACGACCATCCACGACGCGCAAGACGCCGTGCGCGCCCTCCAGGCACAGATCGAGGAGCGGTCGTCGGTGGCGAGCGACATCCGAGTCGAGAAGGGCCGCCTCGAGGTCCTCGTGAACACCGCGGTCGCACGCATCGTCGACGAGCTCGGCGTCCCCATCGAGCGAGCGCTCGAGACCGAGCCGCTTGCAGACCGGACGCTCGCTGTCGACGAGGTCCACCGCATCCGCAAGAAGCTTGAGAACCTCGGCCCCGTCAACCCTATAGCGATGCAGGAGTACGAGGCGCTGCAGGCGCGCCGGGAGGCGATGACCGTCCAGATCGACGACCTCGTGGGGAGCCGGCAGGCGCTACAGAAGGTCGCCGCAGCCATCGACCGGAAGATCCGCGAACGCTTCTTCGAAACGTTCGAGCAGGTGGACGGCCACTTCCAGGAGGTGTTCGGCGTTCTGTTCCCCGGAGGACACTCTTCGCTGACGCTGACCGACCCGGACGATCCGGACAACACCGGTGTCGAGGTCATCGCTCAGCCGAGGGGCAAGAAGCTCTCGAAGATGTCGCTCATGAGCGGCGGCGAGAAGTCGCTCACGGCGCTCGCATTGCTGTTCGCGGTGTACCGGACCCGCCCGTGTCCCTTCTACCTGCTCGACGAGGTCGAGGCGGCACTGGACGACACCAACCTCCGCCGCTTCATCGCGTTCATCGACACCATGCGTCAGCAGACGCAGTTCATCGTCGTCACCCATCAGCGCAGGACGATGGAGATGGCAGACGTGTTGTACGGCGTTTCCATGCAGGCCGAGGGCGTGAGCAAGGTCGTGAGCCAGAAGCTCGACGCTGCCGTGACCGCGGAGGTGTCAGATGACCACGCCGTGGTATAAGCGGATATCCGAGGGGCTCACGAAGAGTCGCGAACGCCTCGAGGGACAGATCAACGTCATCCTCGATCGCGGTCCCGACCTCGATGAGGAGTTCTGGGAGGACCTTGAAGACGCGCTCATCGGCGCGGACATCGGCGTTACGGCCGTGAGCGAGATCGTCGAACGGCTGCGTGACTCTGCGGCGCGCAAGGCCCTGCCCGACGCAGGCGCCGTGATCGACCACCTCGCCGAAGAACTCGCGCGCGAGGTCACGACCGAGGCCCCCGACATCCTCGACGAGACTCCCGTGACGGTGCTCGTCGTAGGAGTGAACGGCACCGGCAAGACAACGACGGTCGGCAAGCTCGCGACCGAGGCTGCGCGAGCGGGCAAGCGGGTCCTCCTCGGCTCGGGAGACACCTTCCGCGCCGCCGCCGTCGAGCAGCTCGACATCTGGGCCGAGCGCGCGGGTGTCCCCGTGATCCGCCGCGAGCGAGGGGCCGACCCTGCCGCGGTTGCGTTCGACACCGTCGCCGCTGCCAACGAGCAGCGTCCTGACCTCACCCTGATAGACACCGCCGGCCGCCTCCACACCTCACCCGACCTCATGCGTGAATTGCAGAAGGTCCAGCGGGTGGTCGCGCGGGAGAGTCGGGCCCCGGTCAAGGTCGTGCTGGTCATGGATGCCACGACCGGCCAGAACGGCCTTGCCCAGGCGCGCGAATTCGACGCTGCACTCGACGTGGACGCCATCGTGCTGACCAAGCTCGATGGCACGGCCAAGGGCGGCATCGCCGTTGCGGTCGCGCGCGAGCTCGGCGTACCCATCGTGCGGATCGGCGTGGGGGAGAGTGCCGACGATCTCAAGCCCTTCATCCCCGAAGAGTTCGCGCGCGCGCTCGTCGGGAGAGGGTAGCCGGTGTTCGGCGAGCCGGGGCGCGGGGACCGCATCGCCCGCATGATCGGTATCCCGCTCCTCCTCCTCTTCATCGCCATCACGGCCGTCTTCTACGTCCTCTTCGCGCACCTTGCCGTCGAGGGCGACTCGATGCTTCCCACGCTCCGTGACGCCGATCGCGTCTTGATCACGAAAGGCTACGACGATCCGCGCGCAGGCGACATAGTGGTGGTCAAGGTGCGCTCGCGACACACGGGTGAGCTTCGCGACTTCATCAAGCGGGTGGTGGCGGTCGAAGGGGACACGGTGCGCGTCGATCGCGGTGTCGCCTACATCAACGGTGTGCGCGAGGCCGATGCGTACGACTTCCTCACCGGCGAGGACGACGTCTCGACACCTGAACTGGTCGTCCCGGAAGACCACGTCTACGTGCTCGGCGACAATCGCCCGATCTCGTTCGACAGCAGGTTCTATGGCCCGGTCCCGCTGAGCGCGACGACAGGCCGGATCGTCGCCATCTACGCGCCCATCGGCAGGATCGGGACGGTTGACTGACACCCCCATGCCGACCTAGCCTGGTCGGACATGCCGAGGAGGACTCGATGTTCCAGAACCTGACCGACCGTTTGCAATCGATATTCGCCGACCTTACCGGCAAGGGCCGTCTGTCCGAGGCCGACGTTGACGCAGCGATGCGCGAGATACGCATGGCGCTGCTCGAGGCCGACGTCAACTTCAAGGTCGTGAAGTCGTTCGTCGCCAGCGTCCGCGAGCGTGCCATCGGCGCCGAGGTCACCTCATCACTCACACCTGGCCAGGCGGTCGTGCGTATCGTCCTCGAGGAACTCACGACCCTCCTCGGGGCGGGTGAGGCGCGCCTCACGTTCACCGGTCGCATCCCTGGCATCGTGATGCTCGTGGGATTGCAGGGCTCCGGCAAGACGACCGCCGCAGCCAAGCTCGCCAACCTCCTCCGCAAGCAGGGCAAGCGCCCCCTGCTCGTGGCGTGCGACGTGTACCGGCCTGCAGCCATCGATCAGCTCGAGGCGCTCGGCAAGGAGCTCGACATCCCCGTCTACCGCGGCGAGGGCGCCGACCCGGTCGCGATCGCGAAGGCCGGCGTGAAGTCGGCGATCGACACGATGCGCGACACGGTCATCATCGACACGGCCGGACGTCTCCACGTCGACGAGGAGATGATGGCGGAGGCCGCACGAATCCGAGATGCCGTCCGGCCCGATCAGATCGTCATGGTGGTCGACGCGATGACCGGTCAAGACGCGGTTGCAGCGGCGACGGCGTTCGCCGAGCGGGTCGCGTTCGACGGCGTGATCGTCTCGAAGCTCGACGGCGATGCACGGGGCGGCGCAGCGCTGTCGGTGAAGAGCGTCACCGGCCGTCCGATCCTCTTTGCCGGCGTGGGCGAGAAGCTCGACGCGCTCGAGCCGTTCCACCCGGACCGGATGGCCCGCAGGATCCTCGGCATGGGGGACGTCGTCTCACTCATCGAGAAGGCGCAAGAGACGATGGACGCCGAGGAGACGGCGGACCTGGAGGAGCGCCTCAAGAAGGCGCAGTTCACCTTCGATGATTTCCTCACACAGCTGCGTCAGGTGAAGAAGATGGGTGGCCTCGGCAATATCATGAAGATGCTGCCCGGCGCAGGACAGCTCAAGGAGCTCGCCGACGCAGACATCGATGAGAAGCAACTCGATCGCACCGCTGCGATCATCCAGTCGATGACCGCCGAGGAGCGCCGCAACCCCAAGATCATCAACGGTTCGCGCAGGGAGCGCATCGCCCGGGGTTCCGGCATGACCGTCACCGACGTGAACCGGCTCATCAAGCAATTCGAGCAGGCCAAGAAGATGATGAAGCAGTTGCAGGGCGGCGCCGGCGGCAAGGGACGCAAGGGACGGTTCAAGCTGCCGCCGGGGATGACGCCCCCGCTCTAGGAGGAAATCGCCGCCTGCGCCGAATCGTGTGCCGGATGCGTTTTGACCCCGTCAGAGGTATGTCATATCATTAGCAGTCGCTTTGTGTTCCCGTGGCCGCGCTGGCGGTCACCCTACCCGGAGGTGAACGTTGGCAGTCAAGATCCGTCTTGCGCGCGCCGGTGCGAAGAAGGCCCCCTTCTACCGCATCGTCGCTGCTGATTCCCGCTCGCCGCGCGATGGCCGGTTCCTCGAGATCCTCGGCCGGTACAACCCGCGGACCGAGCCCAGCTTCATCGAACTCGACGTCGAGCGCACCGAGGCGTGGATCGCCAAGGGCGCCCAGATGACCGAGACCGCCGCCAAGCTCTACGAGATCGCCAAGAACCCGGATGCCGAGGCGCCCTCCCGGGAGGCCAAGCCGTCCAAGAAGGCTCAGGCGAAAGCGGCCGAAGAGGCTGCTACCCCCGCCGAGGAGCCGGCAGCTGCCGAGGCGTCCGCAGAAGAGTCCGCCGAGGAACCCGCCGCTGCCGAGGAGGTCGCCGAGGAGCCCGAGGCAGAGACCGAGGCTTCCGACGACAGCGAGAACGAGTAGGCGAGGACCGACATGTCGCGTACCGCTGACCCGGAGTCACTACTTCGATACCTCATCACATCGCTCGTCGATGCTCCCGATTCGGTGAGTATCGCCAAGAAGGTGACGAGCAACTCGACCGTGTATGAGATCTCGGTCGAGCCCGACGACGTCGGCAAGGTCATCGGACGTCAGGGCCGCATCATCAAGGCGATCAGGACGGTCATCCGCGCCGCATCGAGCGTGAACGGCGACCACGTCGACGTGGAGGTACTGGGGTAGGGCGTATGACCGAGACCCCGTTCGTTCCGGTGGCGCGCGTCATCAAGGCTCACGGCACGCGCGGCGAGGTCTCCGTTTCCTACGTCGTCGACACGCCCTCGGAGCTGCCCGAGTCACTCGAGGTATGGGTGGTCCCGCCTCCGTCGGGTGAACGCTCCGGAGTCATCGAGTCGGTCCGTCCAGGGCCGAAAGGCCCCCTCGTGAAGATATCGGGGTTCGATGACCGGACGGCAGCGGAGGCCCTTCGTGGGCGCATGCTCGTTGCGCGCCCGGCCGACCTGCCTGCGCACATCGCCGAGCCGCCGTTCGATCCCGTCGGGATGGCGGTGCACGACGAGAGCCGAGGCTTTCTTGGAACCGTGACCGAGGTCATCGAGACCGGTGCCAACGACGTCTGGATCGTCGAGGACGGGCCGTTCGGGCAGGTGCTGATACCGGTGATCGACGACGTGGTGATCTCTCTGGACGAGGACTCGCGTGCCGTGTCGGTGAGATTGCTCGAAGGATTGCTCGAGGAGGGCACTGAGTGATCGTCGACGTCATCACGATATTCCCTGAGATGTTCTCAGGCCCGATGAGTACCTCCATCGTCGGATCGGCGCGCGAGCGCGGTCTTCTCGAGCTTCGTCTTCACGACCTGCGCGACCACACCTCCGACCGGCATCGGACCACCGATGACTACCCGTACGGTGGGGGACCGGGCATGGTCATGAAGCCGGAGCCGCTCGTCGACGCGATCCGGGCCGTGCGCGACCTGGAACCCGATGAGGCGCCGGTCGCTGTCCTCACGCCGAGCGGCCGTACCTTCGACCAGGAGTTCGCCCGCTCCCTTGGCTCGCTCGACCGGCTGATACTCGTGTGCGGCCGTTACGAGGGAATCGATGAGCGCGTGTTCGCCCACGCGGACATGACCATCTCGATCGGTGACTACGTGCTTACCGGAGGTGAGTTGCCGGCGATGGTGGTGATCGACGCTGTCGCCCGATTGCTGCCCGGCGTGCTCGGCGACGAGGCCTCTTCAGAAGACGAATCCTTCAGTGAGGGCCTGTTGGAGTATCCTCAGTACACGCGTCCTGCGATCTACGACGGCATCTCGGTGCCGGACGTGCTGCTGAGCGGCAACCACGCTGCGATCGCAGCGTACCGTCGCGAGGAGGCGATCCGAAAGACCGCACGGGTGAGACCGGACCTCATCGAGTCCGCCCGACTGACCGATGACGAGCGTCGCCTGGCATGCGACGCTCGAAAGGAGATCGACCGTGACTGATCCGCACCACGACGAGTCCGTGTCCACCGACGGATACGGCACGGCCGTTCCTGAGGATTCAGCAAGCGGCGATAGCGATCGGTCGCACGTGCAGGAGCCACCCAAGGCCGAGAAGCGTTCACCGAGCTTCTTGAGGTGGACGCTCGAGACGATCGTCATGATCGCTCTGGCCTTCCTGCTGGCGCAGGGTGTAAAGGCGTACGTGCTACAACCGTTCGTCATCCCTACCGGCTCGATGGAGACCACCATCATGGCCGGCGATCGAGTACTCGCAGAGAAGCTCACCTACCGGTTTCGTGATCCGCGGCCGGGGGAGATAGTCGTCTTCGACGACCCGACCGGGCGCCATCCGCAACTGATCAAGCGTGTCGTCGCTGTCGGAGGCCAGACCGTCGACATCGCCACCGGACGGGTCTTCATCGACGGCGAGCCTCTCGATGAGCCCTATCTCGACGAAGGGATACGCACCGATCCCGTGGGCGGCCTGCTGCCGCTCGAGTTGGCCGAAGACGAGCTCTGGCTCATGGGCGACAATCGCCCTTCGAGCGGCGACAGCAGGCTGATGGGAACGGTGGACGTCTCCCTGGTCCAAGGGCGCGCTTTCGCAACCTACTGGCCGTTCGATCGTATCGGACCCCTCCGCTAGCGCTGGCGCTCGGCGTGCGGCGGCCCTCGCCGGAAGTGATCGCCTCTTCGTCTGCAGAGTTGCACCGCGCACCAAGCCTCGCCTATACTACGCACTTGCGCCTTGTGTGCGCAGATGAGACCCGCTGATACGATTGAAGTCTGAGGATACCGATGGATACCATTCGCGCCATGGAGCAGCAACAGATCAGAGACGACCTGCCCGAGTTCAACGTCGGCGACAACGTCAAGGTCCACTATCGCGTCGTAGAAGGCACGCGGGAGAGGGTCCAGGTCTTCCAGGGCGTCGTCATCCGTAGGCACGGCTCGAGCAACCGCGAGACCTTCACCGTTCGCAAGATCTCCTTCGGGGTCGGCGTCGAGCGCACCTTCCCGGTGCACTCTCCTAAGATCGTCAAGATCGAGATCGCCGGACGCGGGAAGGTCCGTCGCTCCAAGCTGTACTTCCTGCGTGACAAGGTCGGCAAGGCCGCCCGTCTCAAGGAGAAGGCGTACTAGCCGTTCGCGCACTGATGTGATCCCCGAAGGCCCCGGAGACCCCGGGGCCTTCGTGCGTGGCGGTATACTCGGCATGGAAGAGAGGTGTCCTCGCGTGACACGACCGACTATCGCAGAGTGCAAGGCACGTTTTGCTGCGGCCTCGATGCGCGAACTTCCTCAGCTCATCGAGGAGTACTCTGGTGACGCGCGTTCGGGCGTGCAGGCACTCGTCCGGCGAGCGCTGGTGTCGCTCGAGAAGCACAGAGCGGAGGTCAGCCGCGTGGAAGCCATGGCCGCACTGGAACGTACGCTTCGCGAGGGTGGCTGCCGTGCCGTTGCCGGCCTTGACGAGGTCGGCCGTGGTGCGCTCGCTGGACCTGTGACCGTCGCCGCAGTGATCCTACCCGCAGGTGTCGTCATCGAGGGACTCAACGATTCGAAGCTGATCGATCCCGCGGACCGCGTGCGACTCGCTACGCAGATCCGTTCGATCGCCGAAGCGGTGACGATCGCGCACGCAGCCGCCCACGTCATCGATGCCATCGGTATCGCCGGGGCCATCCGGTATGCGATGGAGCATGCGCTCTCTCGGCTACCCGTGCGCCCGGACCATGCAGTCACGGATGGCCGACCGTTCGGGCTGAGCGTCCCCGAGACAGCGGTTGTGAAGGGTGACTCCTCGGTCGCCGCGATCGCCGCGGCTTCGATTGTCGCAAAGGTGGAACGCGACACCATCATGCGACGGCTTGCCGACGCGTACCCTGCATGGGAGTTCGATTCGAACAAGGGGTACGGGACCTCGGGACACCTCGCTGCCATCTCTGGTCACGGGCTCAGCATCGTTCATCGCCGCTCGTTCTCTCCATGCGACAGCCAGCCCGCCCTGTTCTGAATGGTCGTTTGTACATTGGATAGGTCTGGTTAGCTCCGTGCTGTCACCATGTGTCCCCGGAGAGGGGAGGGCACATGGATCGGAAGGAACTGGGCCAAAGAGGCGAGGACGCAGCAGCAGCCTACCTGGAACGTGTCGGCATGACCGTGGTGGAGCGCAATTGGCGCTGCGTGTCGGGTGAAGCCGATGTCGTCGCACTCGACGGAGAAACACTGGTGATCGTCGAGGTCAAGACGAGGAGGAGCGACGCCGCAGGAAGTCCGGAGGAAGCCGTCTCTCCAACCAAACAGAAGCGTCTGTCGCGCATCGCACGGCACTACGTCGCCCACGCCGGACTCGATGGATGCGAGGTCAGATTCGACGTCATCGCGATCCGGCCAATCGGCACCGACCGGGCGCTGCTGCGTCACCACAGGGCAGCGTTCTACTGATGGTGGCCGTCCGGGGACAGGCCTGCGTGCAGACCTCGACATTGCTCGGAACCGAGGCGATCCCTGTCGAGGTGCAGGTAGATGTCGGCAGTGGTCTTCCGGCTTTCACGATCGTGGGTCTCGGGGACAGCGCGGTTCTCGAGGCACGCGAGCGGGTGCGCACGGCCATCCGTTCGAACGGCTTTCGGTTTCCCAACGCGCGTGTGCTGGTCAACCTGGCTCCCGGACCCCTCCGGAAGCATGGTACCGGTTTCGACCTTCCCATCGCGTGCGCGGTCCTGCTTGCGACGGGCCAGGTACCGGGGGCCCGTATCGAAGGACGCCGTGTCGTCGGCGAGCTCGCACTCGACGGCACGGTGCGCTCGGTCCCGGGCATCCTGGCGCACGCCCTCGGAGCGAGGCGGGACGGTCTCGAGTTCTTGAGCGCTTCGGATGCAGCAGACGTGATCGATTCGCTCGGGGGTCTCGTCTACCGCCCGCTCGCATCACTTCGCGCCATCACGAACGGTGTGTCGCCCCGCACCGTCGCTTCTCGGCCATGGACGTCGTCATACGAGATCCCCGACCTGTCCGAGGTCGTGGGTCACAGCCATGCGAAACGCGCACTTGAGATCGCAGCGGCGGGCGGACACCACGTCCTCTTCATCGGTCCCCCAGGCTCGGGCAAGACCATGCTCGCCCGTCGACTGGCGGGGATACTCCCTCCCCTCGATGAGGAGGAACGCTGCGCCACCGCACTCGTCCACTCAGTGGCCGGTCTCGACGAGCGTCCGGTTCTAGCTGGCGTGCGGCCGTTTCGAGCTCCCCACCACAGCGCGTCGGTGGCAGGACTCGTCGGTGGAGGTGCGCCACCGCGTCCCGGTGAGGTCAGCCTCTCCCACAACGGTGTGCTCTTTCTCGACGAGCTCCCGGAATTCGGGCCTGCCACTCTGCAGACGCTGCGCCAGCCGATGGAGGACGGCCACATCACACTCGTGCGCGCCGACGGGCGGATCCGCCTTCCCGCCCACTTCAGTCTCATTGGTGCGGCGAACCCGTGCCCGTGCGGACACTACGGCGACCCGGATCGAGAATGCCGATGCACGGAAGCGGTGGTATCCCGGTATCAGAACCGCATCGGTGGCCCGATCATGGACCGCATCGATCTCGTGGTGGACGTGGAGCGCCTCGAGCCGGACCTGATGGTGAGAATGCCGGAGGGGGAGACAAGCGAACGCGTCGCGGACCGCGTGCTCGCTGCCGGCGAGCGCGCCGCCGCTAGAGGTCATACTCGTGAAGCAGCACTCTCGGGCAGCACGCTACTCGAGGCCTGCCGGATGAGCGCCGGCACGACCGATCTCGTCGCCACCTTCGCGCGGAGCTATCGGCTCTCGGGCAGGGGGGTGACCCGACTGCTTCGTGTATCCCGAACGATCGCGGATCTCGAGGGTTCGGATGCCGTGGGCGAAGGACACGTCGTGGAGGCCGTGAGCTATCGAAAGCGTGAGGCGTGATGGCAGCGACGGTCGACCGATGGGAGATCCGCTCCTCGGACCCCGAGTATCCCCCCAGCTTGAATGATCTCGATGACCCGCCACCCGTGCTGTACGGATATGGGGACCACACGATCCTCGGCGATGGGCTCGCCGTCATCGGATCGAGGCGAGCGACTCCGTACGGACTGGCGTGCACCAAGCTGTTCGCGGGATGGGCTGCCTCGCGGGGGATAACCGTGGTATCGGGCGCTGCCATCGGTTGCGACCTTGCGTCCCACCAGGCGGCGCTCGCTGCTGACGGCCCGAGTGTGGCGGTCCTGCCGTGCGGAGCAGACCAAGACTACCCCGTGCGCGCTGCTGGTGCCCTCGCGGCATTGCGGCTCCATGGAGCGGTTGTCTCCGAGGCTCCCTGGGGTAGTCCGCCGGCTCGGTGGACGTTCGTTCGACGCAATCGTCTGATCGCCGCTCTTTCGCGTGTCGTGCTGGTCGTCGAGGCGGGATTGCCAAGTGGGACGTTTACGACCGCCGACCATGCACTCGGTATCGGGAGAGAGGTCTTCGCTGTGCCCGGATCGATATTCGCTCCGGAGTGTCGCGGGTCGAATCGCCTCATCAGCCAGGGAGCCACACCTGTGACGGATGTCGCCGAGCTCGCCGAGGCGTTCGGCAGACAAAGCCTCCCGCTCGTCTGCCCGGTCGCGAGTTCCGACCGGGTCTTGTCGGCGATACGGACCGATCCCGCACGCCCCGACGATCTAGCGCGCGAACTCGGTCTCGACATCGTGGACGTGGTGCGCGCCATAGGGCTTCTCGAGTTGCATGGTCGCATAGCTCGGTACAGAGATGGCAGGTACGGTCCGATCCAGGCGTGATGCGCACGCTACAATCGAACCGGTAGATACCTACGGTTCGAGGAGTGCGGTGAACGTAGAAACCTCTGTGACGATCGTCGGCGGCGGCCTGGCAGGGTGCGAGTGTGCACTCCAGCTTGCGACGCACGGCGTGCCTGTGACCCTCATCGAGATGCGACCGAACGCGATGACCCCTGCACATCGAACGGGGGCCCTCGGCGAACTGGTCTGCTCTAACTCGTTCAAGGGTACCGACCCGACGTCCGCAACGGGGACGCTGAAGCGCGAGCTGGACTCACTCGGGTCGCACATTCTCAGGATCGCTTGGGAGTGCGCGGTTCCGGCCGGAGCAGCGCTTGCAGTCGACAGGGAACGCTTCTCTCGCACGCTCACCGAGGCTGTGGAGTCACATCCACTGGTAGAGGTCGTGCGCGACGAAGCAACCTCGATCCCTGAAGGCGACGTCGTCATCGCCACTGGCCCGCTCACGAGCGCACCCTTCGAGGCAGCGCTCACGGAGTTGATCGGGGAGAAGAGGCTCGCGTTCTACGATGCTGCCGCACCGATCGTCGATGCGGCAACGGTCGACCAGTCTGTCGTCTTCGCAGCTTCACGCTACGACAAGGGCGAGGGCGCTGACTACCTCAACTGTCCGATGGACCGCGAGACATACGAACGTTTCGCCACCGAGCTGGTCGCCGCACGTCGTGTGACGCGCAAGGAGTTCGAAACGGCGGAGTTGTTCCAGGCGTGTCAACCTATCGAGGAGGTGGCGCGCAGGGGGCTTGACGCGCCAAGGTTCGGCGCCCTCAAGCCGGTGGGTCTTACCGACCCGGCGACAGGCGAGCGCCCGTGGGCCGTCGTGCAGCTCAGGCCCGAGAATCGTGAGCGCACCGCGTACAATCTCGTCGGCTTCCAGACGAACCTCACGTTCTCGGAACAGCGTCGCGTGTTCTCCCTGATACCCGGCTTGCACGACGCTGAGTTCCTCAGGTACGGCGTCATGCATCGCAACACGTTCATTGATGCACCGCGGCTCCTCGACGCAACCCTCGCACTGCGCCACCATCGCCGCATCAGATTCGCAGGTCAGATCACGGGTACCGAAGGTTACCTCGAAGCCGCCGCCAGCGGACTACTCGCCGCACGGGGCGTGATCGCCGAGCGCGCAGCAGCGGCCCCGCTGGTACTGCCTAAGACCACCGCGCTCGGTGCACTCATCTCCTACGCGACCAACCCCGAGACCGCCCCCTACCAGCCCATGCATGTGAACTGGGGCCTCGTTCCGCCGCTCGCGCCTCCGGTCCGAGGTAAACGTGCCCGATATGCCGCGTATGCCACCCGTGCGGCTAGAGAGCTTGCGGAGCATCTCCGGGCGACGGCCCTCGTGCGGCACGAGCCGGTTCCTGAGGGGAGAGCGCATGCCGACTGAGCCCGAGCTGCAGGTCGAGCGCTTCATCACCCACATCTCTGTCGAGCGTGGGTACTCCTCGCACACGATCCGCGCCTACGAGGGCGATCTTCGTGACTACCTGGCGTGGAGTGAGCGTACCGGCACGGATCCTCACACACCCTCCGCCCGTGACATCCGCCGATACTTGGCGCACCTCGATGCCGCAGGTTACGCACGGCGCACCATGGCGCGGCGGCTAGCGTCGATTCGCGCATACTTCTCCTTCCTGCTCGAGGAGTCCGTTATCGCCGCCGATCCCACGCAGGGAGTCGGCACCCCGCGTACCGGGCGCCGGGTGCCCACGGTACTTCCGCCCACCGACATCCGCACGCTCCTCGACGCCCCCGACGCTTCGACCCCGATCGGCCTGAGGGACCGAGCCGTGCTCGAACTCTTGTACGCGACCGGTATCCGCGCAGCGGAGCTATGCTCCCTCACCGTATCCTCGCTCGAACTGTCGAGCGGCACCGTGCGCGTGTTCGGCAAAGGATCGAAGGAGCGTGTGGTCCCGGTGCATCGACATTGCATCGCTCGGCTGACGGAGTACCTCCGTCAGGGCAGGCCGGCACTCGTGAAGCGGCCTACAGACGCCCTCTTCCTGTCGTCGCGCGGCAACCCGCTCTCACCCGATGCGCTGCGCCGGCTCCTCAAACGGCACCTTGTGGCGACGGGAGCATTGCAGAACTACTCGCCGCACGCGCTGCGTCACTCGTTCGCGACACACCTACTCGAAGCCGGAGCAGACTTGAGGACGGTCCAAGAACTCCTCGGCCACGTTGCGCTCACCACCACGCAGTTCTATACTCACGTGAGCATGAAGCGGCTGCAAGACGTGCATAGACAAGCACATCCTCGAGCCGAGAGGAACCCGGGTATCGGCCGCTAGCGAGGGGCGCATCTTGATGAAGAACGACCCACGGACGGACGTGTCCGCCCTTTGGGCCACGTACAAGGAGACAGGTGACGCGAGCGCTCGCGAGCACCTGATACTCAACTACTCGCCCCTCGTGAAGTACGTCGCCGGGCGCATGTCTACGAGTCTGCCCCAGACGGTCGATACCGCCGACCTTGTCAGCTACGGCCTCTTCGGCCTCATCGATGCGATCGAGAAGTTCGACATCGGGCGGGGCATCAAGTTCGAGACGTACGCGATCGCCCGCATCAAGGGCGCCATCATCGATGAGCTCCGTTCGATGGATTGGGTTCCCCGATCGGTGCGATCGCGTGCGCGCGAGATAGAGAACGCGTACATCGTCCTCGAGAATCGCCTACGCAGGGCTCCCTCAGATGCCGAGGTGGCCGAGGAGATGGGCATCACGCGTGACGAGCTCGGCGAGATCCTGTCGAAGCTGTCGTACACGTCGGTGGTCTCGTTCGAGGAGCTGTGGGTAGGCGGCGACCGGGACGAGCGCACCGATGCGGTCGCGTCGATACCCGATCACTCCGCCGACGATCCGGTATCGATGTTCGAAAGCGTCGAGATGCGGGACATCCTCACCGGGGCGATCGAACGGCTTCCGGAGCGCGAACGCATCGTCATCGCGCTATACTATTACGAGGGGCTGACGCTGAAGGAGATCGGTCGCGTGCTCGGGGTGACCGAATCACGGATAAGTCAACTGCACACCAAAGCCGTTCTACGGTTGCGGGCTCGGCTCCACTCCGCCCAGGTGTTCGTAGACTGACCGTGAGTGCCCACGAAAGGATATGCGGATGTCCCAGCTGAGGATCCTCGTCGTCGAGGACACAAGGCTGCTGCGCAAGATCTACAGTGAGAAGCTTACGCAAGAGGGATACGACGTCGTGTCCGCCGGGGACGGGCTTGAAGCACTCGAAGTGCTGCGGTCCCAGCCGGTGGATCTCGTCCTTCTCGACCTCATCATGCCCAAGATGAGCGGCCTCGAGGTCCTCGAGTCCATGAAGAACGACCCCCGCATCAGCCAGGTTCCGGTACTCATCTTGAGCAACCTCGGTCAGCAATCCGACATCGAGCGCGGTCTGGAGCTTGGAGCGGTCGATTATCTGATCAAGAACGAGGCGAAGCCTGCCGAGGTCGCCGAGAAGATCCGGCTCACCCTCGAGTTCATGGCCGGTCGCGCGGCGAGCGCGACGTCGTATCGTCTCGTTGTCAAGGACCGCGAGATGGATGCCGACCGCCTCATCGAAGACGCTGGTCTTCCGCGCCGGTTCTGGTGCCCGGCGTGCGAAGTCGAACTCGTCATCGAGATCATCCCTCAGGCCGAGAAGCCCGGATGGTACGACGCACACATCCTCTGCCCAGCGTGCGCAAAAGAGTTCGGCGGGTAGCCGTTTCGCTGTGGTATGATTCTCGGGCTCTTATCACACACGCCCGTCGACTCGTCCAGCGGGGTGCCTGCGCGTGAACGCGGAGGTCGCTGAAACGGGGATGACAGCGGGCGGAGGAAGAACCGAACACAAGGAGGTTGCACCATGCCCGTAGTCTCGATGAAGAGCCTTCTCGAGGCTGGTGTCCACTTCGGACACCAGACCCGCCGCTGGAATCCGAAGATGGAGCCGTACATCTTCACGGAACGCAGTGGCATCTACATCTTCGATCTGCAGCGCACCCTGCGCGAGCTGGACTCAGCGTATCGTTTCGCTCGCGACGTGGCCGCCCGCGGCGGATCGGTGCTCTTCGTGGGCACCAAGAAGCAGGCCCAAGAGCCCATCGAGTCCGAGGCAGAGCGCTCGGGCAGCCCCTTCGTCAACCAGCGTTGGCTTGGCGGTATGTTGACGAACTTCGTCACGATGCGCACGCGCGTTGACCGCCTCATCGAGATCGAGACGATGGAGGAGGACGGCACGATGTCCGCCCTGCCCAAGAAGGAGCAGATCCTTCTTGGCAAGGAGCGCGCCAAGCTCGAGCGGAACCTCTCCGGCATCCGCGAGATGAAAAGCCTTCCGGCCGCGGTGTTCGTAGTCGACACGAAGCGCGAGGCCATCGCGGTGGCCGAGGCTCGCAGACTCAACATCCCTATCATCGGTCTCGTCGACACCAACGCCGATCCCGACGAGGTAGACTACGTGATCCCGGCCAACGACGACGCCATCCGATCGGTCGGATTGATGTGCCGCGTGATCGCCGATGCGATCATCG
>SLCP01000031.1 GCA_007125735.1 Coriobacteriia bacterium
GGCGGATCGCGCTCGAAGCGTGGGCGCCCATCGCGCGCGGACGTGTGCTCGACGACCCGGCCGTCGCGCGCATCGCCGAGGGACACGGTGTCACCGCAGCCCAGGTGGTTCTCAGGTGGATTCTCCAGCACGGCCACGTCGCGATCCCCAAGTCGGTCACGCCGTCGCGGATTCGCGAGAACGCCGACCTCTACGGCTTCACGCTCTCCTCGGCGGAGATGGCCGAGATGGACGCGCTCGACCGGGGGGAGGAGGGGCGGTTCGGCAAGCACCCGCGGGAGTTCGCGTCGAGGTGACGGGCGGCGGACGGGGGCATACGCAAGACATGCGGAAGGGCCGCCCGGAGGCGGCCCTTCATGGTGGCGTTGCAGGGCGTGTGGCCCGGCCGCTGCCTAGTAGTTCTCGGCGAGGAGCTCGTAGTGCGCCTTGGGGTGCACGCACGCAGGACAGATGTCGGGCGCGTCGGGGCCCTCGTGCACGTAGCCGCAGTTGCGACAGTGCCACTTGAGCGTCTCGGGCCGGTTGAAGACCAGGCCGCCCTCGACGTTGGCGAGCAGCTTGCGGTAGCGGGCCTCGTGGAACGCCTCGACCTTGCCGATCTCGCGGAACGACGCGGCGACCTTGGGGAAGCCTTCCTCCTCGGCCACGTCGGCGAAGTCAGGGTAGAGCGTTCCCCACTCCATCAGTTCGCCCTCGGCGGCGTGCAGCAGGTTCTCGGCGGTCGTGCCGAGCGTGCCAGCGGGGTAGGCGGCCGTGATCTCGACCTCGCCACCCTCGAGGTACTTGTAGAAGACCTTCGCGTGCTCCTTCTCGTTCTCGGCGGTCTCGGTGAACAGGGCTGCTATCTGCTCGTAGCCTTCCTTCTTCGCGATGGCCGCGTAGTACGTGTAGCGGTTGCGTGCCTGCGACTCGCCAGCGAAGGCCTTGAGCAGGTTCTGTTCGGTGCGGGTGCCTTTGATGCTCATACACGCTCCTTTACTTCGTAGGGATTATTACCTAGCAATGTACATGAACTAGTGCGTGGCGTACAGTAGGTGCGCACGCTTGGCCGCATGGGATGGATGATACCCGTTGGTACGCGCGCCCACCCGTCCGTTTCCTGTCCGAGAAGTCCGAAGGAGCCGAGGAGGCCTCACATATGCCGAGCACCGTCGCGCTCGTAAGCTGTGACACCTACGAAGACGAAGCAGTCCTCGAAGCGGTGGCCCGCGGCCTCGATCTGATCGGTGGCGCACGTGCGTTCGTATCCGAGGGCGAGAGCGTGCTGCTCAAGCCCAACCTGCTCGTGCCGGCCTCACCCGAGTCGTGCGTGACGACGCACCCCGCGGTGTTCTCGGCGGTCGCTCGCGTGCTCGCCGACGCGGGCGCGACTCTCACGTACGGAGACTCGCCGGCGGTCGGGTCGTGCGCCGCCGCCGCTCGCAAAGCGGGCATCTCTCAGGCGGCTGAGCGCCACGGGGTCACCATGGCCGACTTCGCGAACGGCGTAGATGTCTCGGCCCCGGACGGCCGCGTCGTGAAGCGGTGGCACATCGCGAACGGAGCGCACGAGGCCGATGCGATCGTCTCGCTCGCCAAGATGAAAACGCACGCGCTCTGCCGGATGACCGGCGCGGTCAAGAACCAGTTCGGGTGCGTGCCCGGGATGCGCAAGGGAGAGTTCCATGCCCGCATGCCCGACGTGCGGACCTTCGCGGAGATGCTCGTCGACCTCACCGTCGCGCTCGCGCCCCGGCTCTACGTGATGGATGGCGTCATCGCGATGGAAGGCAACGGGCCGCGGGGCGGCGATCCTCGGCCGATGGGGGTCGTGCTGCTGTCAGCAGACCCGATCGCTCTCGACGCGGTCGCGTGCCGCTTGATGGCGCTCGATCCCGAGCTCGTCGAGACGCTTGCGGCGGGCGAGCGAGCCGGTCTCGGGGTGTGGCGCGAGGCAGACATCGAGGTCGTGGGGGACGCGGTCGACTCCTTCGTAGCCGAGGACTTCGCGGTGAACCGGCGGCACGGCTCGACGACCGGGCGGCCGGGCTCCGCGCTCTTCAGGCGTGTGATGCGCGACCTCATCGTTCCTCGGCCGGTGATCGTGCCGGAGCACTGCACGGCGTGCGGGACGTGCGTGCGCGTGTGTCCGGTCGACCCCAAGGCCGTCGACTGGGCGTGTCCGGGAGCAGAGACCGCCGGCAAGCCGCCCCTATACGACTACGCCGTCTGCATCAGGTGCTACTGCTGCCAGGAGATGTGTCCGGAGCGGGCGATCCAGGTGGAGGTCCCGCCGCTCGGCAGGCTCATCCACCGCGAGCGCAGCCGCTGAGGCGCATCCGGTGCTCGGCGAACTGCTCGGCGACCGTATCGCCGGGCGGCTCGAACCGTGCTACCCTTATCCGCCGCTTCATCCGCGCACGGTGCGCGGCGGCTGACACGGAAGGGTTCCTCGGCATGCACGTCACCGACGTCCGCAACATCGCCATCATCGCCCACGTCGACCACGGCAAGACCACGCTCGTGGACCGGCTCCTGCAGACCACGCACGTGTTCCGCGACAACCAGGAGGTCGCCGAGCGCGTGCTCGACTCCGGCGACCAGGAGCGCGAGCGCGGCATCACGATCCTGGCCAAGAACATCTCGATCCGCTGGCGTGACGTGAAGATCAACGTCATCGACACTCCGGGTCACGCGGACTTCGGCGGCGAGGTAGAGCGCGTGCTCAGGATGGCCGACGGCGTGCTGCTCATAGTGGACGCGTTCGAAGGCCCGATGCCGCAAACGAGGTTCGTGCTGCGCAAGGCGCTCGAGCACGGGCTTGCTCCGCTCGTGGTCATCAACAAGATCGACCGCCCCGGCGCCCGGCCCGACGAGGTGCTCGACGCGGTCTTCGACCTCATGGTGGAGCTCGGCGCGAACGATGCGCAGCTCGACTTCGCGACCATCTACGCGTCGGCGGTGAACGGCTACGCGCGCCTCGACCCCGGCGACACGAATACCGACATGACGCCGCTGCTCGATGCGGTGCTCGAGCACATCCCTGCGCCCGACGTGGACGTCGAGGGGCCGGTCGCGATGCAGGTCTGCACCATCGACTACTCGGACTACGTGGGCCGCATCGGCATCGGCCGGGTCTTCTCGGGGACCTTGCGCACGGGCGACCGCGTGCTCGTCATCAAGAACGACGGCAGCCGTTACGAGGCGACCGCCAAGCAACTCTACACGTTCGAGGCGCTCGGGCGTGCCGAGGCCGCCGAGGTCCACGCGGGCGACATCGTCGCGGTGGTGGGTGTCGATGACGTCGACATCGGCGATATGCTCACGTGCCGCATCGCTCCCGTCACGCTCGCGCCGATCCACGTCGAGGAGCCCACGATGGCGGTGGTCTTCTCGGCGAACACGAGCCCGTTCGTGGGCCGCGAGGGCGATATCGTGGGCGGCAGACAGCTCAAGGAGCGCCTCATGCGCGAGGCCGAGTCCAACATCTCGATGCGCATCGGAGAGACCGCAGACCGCACCGGCGTCGAGGTGGCTGGCCGAGGAGTGCTGCACCTGTCGGTCCTCATGGAGACGATGCGGCGCGAAGGCTACGAGTTCCAGGTCGGTCGTCCACAGGTCATCTTCAAGCGCGAGGACGGCCAGCTCCTCGAGCCCTACGAACTCGCGATCGTCGACGTGCCGAGCGAGTACGCAGGCAAGGTAATCGAGGTGTTCGGGTCGCGCGGCGGCGAGATGCTCGACATGGTGCAGCGCGACGAACACGTCCACCTTGAGTTCTCGATCCCGTCTCGCGGGGTGATGGGTTTGCGGACGCGGATCCTCAACGCGACCCGCGGCGAGGCCACGCTCTTCCACCACTTCAGTGCGTACGGCCCGCACCGTGGGGACCTCGGCGGGCGGCTTAACGGATCCCTTATCGCGATGGGGACCGACAAAGCGGCTGCGTACGCGCTCGATGCGCTCCAACAGCGCGGTACGCTGTTCGTTGAGCCCGGGGACGAGTGCTACGAGGGCATGATCGTAGGAGAGAACGCCAAGGCGGGCGATCTGATCGTCAACGTCGCCAAAGCCAAGCAGCTTACCAACATCCGTTCCTCGACCAAGGACATGGGAATCATCCTTGCCCCGCCGATGCGCTTCACGCTCGAAGAGGCGCTCGAGTACATCGAAGATGATGAGCTCGTCGAGGTCACGCCTGGATCGATCCGTCTGCGTAAGCGCATCCTCGATGCGAACGATCGCAAGAAGAGCGAGAAGCGCGCGCCCGGGAACGAGTGAGAAGACGGTGTCGGCACACCTGAGAGCGGATATGCGGGCGGTGCCGGCGCTCGCCCGGTAGCGGTGGCGCTAAGGTTGCCTAAGGGGTATCATATACCCTCGGGGGTGTAGAGCAGAAGGAGCCGGACGGTGTCCACCATGAAGGGCAAGCGCGTACTCGTGACCGGAGCGAGCAACGGTATCGGGCTTGCGACCGCGCGCGAGCTCGCGCGCATGGGTGCGGATGTCGTCGTGCACGCCCGCCACCGCGAGCGTGGGGAGGCGGCGCGCGAGCACGTCGCAGCCGAGACAGGCAGCGAGCAAACCGAGCTGCTCACCGCCGACTTCACCGATCTGTTCTCGGTATGCGAAGCGGCGAACCGATTCGTGAAGCAGTACGACAGACTCGACGTGCTCGTCCTCAATGCCGGGACCATCTTCCCCGAGCGGCGCATCTCGGAGCACGGTAACGAGCTGACCTTCCAAGTCAACCATCTCGCGCATTTCATGCTATGGCGGGTGCTTCAGCCGCTGTTGTGGGCGTCGAAGCCGTCGCGGATCGTCCACGTCTCGAGCGATTCGCACCTCGCCGCCCGCGAAGGGATCAGGTTCGACGATCTCACGATGGCCGAGGGCTGGTCGCCGTTCGGTGCATACGCGCACTCCAAGCTCGCGAACATCATGTTCTGCTACGCGCAAGCGCGTAAGCTGCGGCCGATGGGTATCACGTCGAACGTCGTGCACCCGGGACTCGTTCGGAGCGGGTTCGGCGCCGAGGGCTACGGGTTCTTCGGCCGGGCGGTAAAGGCGATCTTGCCGCTCGCGCGGACCCCGGAGCAGGGTGCCGACACCGTCGTATGGCTTGCGTCTTCCCCGGAGGTAGCCGACGTCACCGGAGGCTACTTCTACAAGAGGCGCACGCACCGGTCTTCACGGGTCAGCTACGACCAAGAAGCCCAGGCCCGCCTGTGGGAGGCCTCGGTCGATCTGGCGGGCTGCAACCACCTCAGGTGCCCGCAGTGTGACTGAGCGCGGCACGCGGCGCGGTGCAGCGATCATTGACCGGCGGTGCCGGTGTCTCCGAGGAAGCGCACGAAGCGCATGTCCTCCTGACGGATGTGATTCTGTAGCCACGACGTCACGAATGGCGCGATCCGGGTCGCGGCGACGCTCTCGCCGTTGAAGTACGCGGCCATCAGCCGCATCGTGTCGGCGCTCAGGCGCTCGTGTTCGCTACGGTGACTCGATACGCGTGGATACCCGGCTTGTGCCATCAGGGCTTCCTCGGCGGCGAAGTGTTCGATGACGTAGTCGTTGAGCCGGTAGATCGCGTCGCTCACGAGTTCCGGTTCGTCGGCATCGCAGGTGATGCACTCCTCGAGTCGGTTGGCGAGATCGAACAGGCTCTGGTGCTGTTCGTCGATCGCGGCGTGGCCGGTCTCCAGGTCCGAACTCCACTCGAACGGGGGCATGTGCAGCGCTCCTTCGTGTAATCGCGATGTCAGGTGCTTCTACCGCTGTGTCGCGAACCTCTCCATCATCGTATCGGCAGATGCGGGGGCGCCCATGCTACCCGCGGGGGTATGATTCGCCGGTCACCGAATCAGGTCATCTGAGGCTCGCGATGACGTGTCGGTAGACCCCCGGTCTGTCGTCGAGGTTGTCCGCCACGAAGTGCTGCAGGTCGACCCAGCGGTTGTAGTCGTCGGCGACCGCGTTGCGCTCCTCGGCCCGCTGATTGAACTCGGCGACGAGCGCGTTGTAGCCGGGCACCGCGACGTTGTACTCGGCGATCCGATCTGCGGCACGGAGTTGTTCGAGGCGGGCGGCCTCGGCGCTCACGCGGGACTCGAGCGCACGGATGTCGGCATCGGCGCGCTCGATCTGGCTCGAGAGGACGTCGATACGCTCGGCTGCGAGCTCGACCGCTTCGAGAATGGCATCTACCTGGTTCTCGGCGCCGTATCGTGCGCTGCCCCCGTCGATCGAGAAGACGTGCGGCGTGCTCCGCAACTCGATCCCGCCGTTGAGTGCATCAGGCACCATGCCGATGAACCCGGGCGAGGTCGTCTCGACGAACGCGTAACCGGTCCCGCGGTACCCCGACGAGTCCACGCGGAGCCCGAGCGAGACGTGCTGCTCGGCGTCGAAGAGCATGATGGCCACGTCGTACCCCTCGCGGGCGAGCAGGCCGGCGAGGAGGAGTGCCTTGTCGTCGCAGTCACCAGCCTTCTCGGCGAAGGTCTCGATGGGGAACTTGGGCTCGAGGTCGACAGGATCGGTGTGGTAGGGGAGAGACTGAGCGAACACGGTGAGGAGCTCGGCGTACCGGTCGGAGTCGAGCTGTTCGGCGTCGCGTATCTGCCGCAGCGAGGCGAGCAGGGCTGCGAAGAACTCGTCCTGATGCTCCTCCCAGATGAAGGCAGGATAGTACGACTCGATCCAGTCGTCGGCTCGTGCACCGCCGAACCGGATGACGCTCTTGGTCGCTGCCTTCGCTCCGCGGTAGACCGACTCGTCGACGTCCACGGTCACCGTGCGGTCTGCGCCTTCGAACCGGAAGGTGTGAGAGACGGTCTGCACGCCCGTGACGTCGGCATCGGGCGTGATCGAAGGGTAGACGACGCCAGACGGCAGGCGCAGCTCAGGTGCGAGTGCGCATCCTGCAAGA
>SLCP01000067.1 GCA_007125735.1 Coriobacteriia bacterium
CGGGCCGACCTTGATGAAGTTAGGGCGCGCGCCGACGACGACGATCAGCCGCATCCGGACATCCTTCCGTGGGGCGAACCGGCCGCACTGATGGTATCAGAAGCCCTACGGCGCGATGCGCGTGATGTCCTCCACGACGCTCTCGGCTACCGCCACCGGGCCTCCGTACACGTTGACGCTCGGGATGCGGCCCGATTTCGCTGCGAGGAACGTCTCGGTAGGCGCAGGGAGGGTCTTCGTGGTGGTCAGCAGGAGCACGCCTCCACGAGCGCCTGCAGCGGCGCCGCCGGAGAGCGCGTCCGCGAAGTCGAGGCCGGTGGCGACACCCACGACCTCGGTCCCCACCCAGTGGAACTTCAGGCCGTAGTCAGCCACCGCAGCGGCGGTCTCGTAGCGGGTTGGCCCGTGGATGCGGTCGACACGCTCGATGCCGCCCACGCCGCGAAGCTCGAGCATGATGTGGTCGGCCACGGCAGCCGGACCACCCGCGATGAGGACCTCCTCGGCACTGATGGCGGTCAGAGCCGTGCGTGTCTCGAAACTGAGAGCAGGCTCCGAGCGGGTGAGCAGGATGGGCATCCCCTGTGCGTAGGCGAGCGGAGCTACCGCGAGGGCGTCGGC
This sequence comes from Coriobacteriia bacterium, assembly GCA_007125735.1. Lineage (GTDB taxonomy): Bacteria > Actinomycetota > Coriobacteriia > Anaerosomatales > SLCP01 > SLCP01. Next base: position 622 of record SLCP01000067.1, read on the forward strand.
GAATCCGTCGTATCGCACGACGAACGCGACCCCGTTCCACGGGCGCCCAGCCGCGATCATCTGTGCGGCGGTGGCCTCGGCAACGGCCGCTGCGGTCGAGAAGCGGTCCGAACCCGAGATCCGCGTCCAACTCATGCGATACAGATCGAGCTGATCGGTCACCGGTTTGCCAACAGCCGATACGCCCCCGACGATGACGACGTTTCGCGCTCCAAGCCGCAGGATCTCGGCGAACACCTCATCGGGCAGCATGTCCGGTGGCGTCAACAGCACCGGGGCTTCGTACGCACCGGCAAGGCCGGACGCGGTCAGCGCATCAGCGAAGTCACGACCGGTGGCGAGCACCACCGTGTCACACGACCCGTCGGCAAACGTCTTTGCCGAGATGTCGACAGCGGTCAGGTAGCGGTCCTTCCCTGCCATGCGCATGATGGAGGCGAAATCACGCGGCCCGACCGACCACGAGAGTCCGAACCCGCCAGACCCGCGGTACGACACGACTTGCACGTAGTACACGCCGCCGGCGCCTGCGGGCACATCGTAGACGAGCTGGTCGGGATAGAGCGGGAACTCAGAGCGCGCGACCGGCGAATCGCTGCGTACCGAGGTTGCCCCCGGGGCAAAGAGCCGCAGGTCGAAGTCGGTGTCGGGGTCGCCGGTCAGCGAGAGAGAGATGCGCTGTCCAGCCGCGGCGGCGGGAAGCGCGTAGACGCGGGACTCACCCGCGCCCGCGAGCGCGTCGACCACCGGGGAGGACGCAACAGCGACCCCTGGGATCTCGGCGTCGGCGCCAAGCGGTGGCGTAGGCGCGATCGAGGCTGACAGCTCGTACGCAGGCGAGCCGGCGGCCGCCCACACGTTGACGTAGTACGTGCCGCCGGCGCCCGCAGGAACGTCGTATACGAGCAGCTCCGGATCGTACGGTGTAGCCGCGCCTGCAACAGGAGTGTCGACGGTGACATCGGTCGCGCCAGGTCCGAAGAGGAACACGTCCGCGTCTCCGCCGGAGGAGTGCATGACGATCGAGAGACGCTCACCAGCGGCGAGCGTGACTGAGTAGACATGGTCGGGCTCGGTACCCCGGTCGAGGTCACCTGTGACCGTTGGGAGCGAGAGTGGGACGCCCGGGATGGTGTTGATCGGCCCGAGCGCGGGGGCGGCGGTCACATCGATGTCGAGCGTGTAGGCGCCCACACCGGAGAACCGCTCGACCACGATGTAGTACGTCCCATCGTGCGGCGCACGCACGTCGTGGACGATCGTCTCCGGGTACGTATCCAGCCACGACGAGCCCACCAGGCCGAGGATCGAGGGCTCGCTGTAGAGGTAGAGGTCGTAGTTGGTCTCGGCGCCCGCGGTCAGGGACAACGATACGCGCTCATCAGCCGCGAGCTCGATCGAGTAGACCTCGTGAGTGTCGGTCACCACGAAGACCCCCGTTACGGTACCGGGGGTGACCGGGGTGGGCAGCGCGAAATACGGCGAGTCGAGCGCGGTCACGGTGCCGGAGACCTCTCCGCGCGAAAGCGCCGCGGCAAGACGCTGCTCCTTGATCCCCTCGGCCGGAGCGTCATCGAGCCCCGCGGCACCCGCACCCACCGGCAGCAAGGTACCCACGAGCGCAACACACACGGCCATGCGCGCGACACGAACACCCACGCGGCTGCGATTCACGATCCTCATTCAGCAATCCCCCTCGGCTACCGACACGTGCCCCAGGCACGATCCATTACCGTCCTACCCTACCGAATGGCCCTGACAGCGTCCAGCACGAACGCGCTGCTACTCCCCCACCTCACACCCCTCGACCGGCTCCCCGATCGACGCGGCGGCGAGCTCGCAGAGCAGCGGCACGAGCAGGCCGGCATCGTCGCCGATGCGCGCCTCGCGCACGAGCATCGCGATCCGGCTCGAGAACTCGCCGTTAACGCGGGGCAGACAGCTCAAGCGCACCACGGCGGGGCACTCGGTAGGCAGCAGGTCGCCGTCGGGGTGGACTAGGATCTCATGGAGCTTCTCCCCGGGGCGCAAGCCGGTGAACTCAACCGTGGTCGACACGCCGCTCAGCACGATCATGCGCCGAGCGAGCTCGACGATCTTGATCGGCTCGCCCATCTCGAGCACGAAGATGTCGCCGCCCTCGCTCATCGCTTGGGCCTGCAGCACGAGGCGCGCCGCCTCGGGGATCGTCATGAAGTAGCGAGTGACCTCGGGATGCGTCACGCGCACGGGCCCGCCCCTGCGCAGTTGCTCCTCGAAGATCGGCACGACGCTGCCACGTGAGCCGAGCACGTTGCCAAAGCGCACCGCCGTCGCGCTCACGCCGTTTCGAGCAGCCTCGAGCATGACGCGCTCGGCCACGGCCTTCGTGGCGCCCATGACGTTGCGGGGCTCGACCGCCTTGTCGGTGGAGATGAGCACGAAGTGCTCGACCTCGTGGTGCGCGCACGCTTTGAGCACGTTCATCGTGCCAATAACGTTCGCACGCACCGCCTCGGCCGGCTCGGCCTCCATGAGCGGCACGTGCTTGTAGGCTGCCGCGTGAAAGACGACGTCGGGCGACGCTTCGGCGAAGACGCGGTCAACCTTGCGCTCGTCGCGCACGTCGCAGAGGCGCATGTGCGCGACGCCTGGATGTGCGGCCTCGATCTCGAGGTACATCTCGTAGAGACGCGACTCGTCGATCTCGATCAGGAGCAGTCGCTCGGGCCGCATCTTGACGATCTGGCGGCACAGCTCCGAGCCGATCGAACCGGCGGCCCCCGTCACCGCCACGACCTTGCCGGTCAGCGTGCTCGAGATGAGCTCGACGTCGATCTCGACCGGTTCCCTGCCGAGGAGATCGTCGACGCTCACCTGGCGCAGGTCGGCGAGGCCCGTGAACTGCGCATCGGCGGTAAGTCCCGGGATGATACGCGTCTTGACGCCCGCACTCGTGCAGAGATCGAGCACCTCGCGCTTACGCACGGGCGAAAGCGACGGGATCGCGACGAATATCTCGTCGACGCCGTACTCGGCGACGACCTCCTCGAGCGCAGAGGTCGGGCCGAGGATGCGCGCGGCACGTATCGTCATCCCTCGCTTGGCGGGATCGTCGTCGAGGAAGCCGACCACATGCATGCCGAGGTCGGGCTGGTTCTCGATGTCGCGCAGCAAGAGCGAGCCCGCATCGCCAGCGCCGACGATGAGCACTCGCGTACCGCCGCGCGAACCTGCCTGGTTGATGACGACCCACAGGCGCCCCACGCTCCGCAGAGCACCGAGCCCCACGAACGCGATGACTCCCGTGATGAACACGACTCCGAACGGCACGAGCCTCGTGCCTTCTATCGGTGAGAGCGCGACGTCGAGCGCGAACAGCACGACTATAGCGAGCCCAACCGCCCACGTGAGCCGCGTCATCGCGTGGATTCCCACGTGCCGCAGCACCATGTGGTAGAGCCCGTTCACCCACAGCATGCCGAGGAACACGACGACCGCGACTGCCATGTACGCCCACAGGTAACGCCCGAAGACCTCCGGCACCGAACCCTCGAACCGCGCGAAGTACGCGAGTACAACCGCCGTCACCACGACTGCGGCATCCGCAATCATCATGAGAAGGATCTGAGCGCGGCGCGACCTGTGTACCCACTGCTTGGCTTTGAGTAGCCAATCCCCTTGCGGCATTCCTTCGGTCCCCTATCGGCTAGCGCGAATCTCCCGTTGCCTCGGCCATGATGCTCGCGATGACGTCGGCCGCATGCCGCATGTCGTCGTCTGTCAGCGTGGGGTCGACCTGCAGCATCATCGAGGTCTCGCCGAGTGCCCGCGCGACCGGCAGCCTGTGCGCCGGTTCCCAGCCGCGCTCGACGAACGCGCGCTCGCGGTAGATCTCCGGGCAGGCACCCTGCGTGAGGGCGACGCCTCGCGCGTTGACCTCGTCGAGTATACGCGAGCGGTCCCACCCGGGCAGCAGCGCGTCGCGACTGACGTACGCGTAGTACTTGTAGTATGCGTGATAGGCGTCGTCCGGCGGCGTCACCACACGCAGGCCTCGCACGTTGGTGAGCGCCTCATCGAGCACGGTCGCATTCCGCCTCCGATGTGTGACCCACGCGTCGAGTTTGCGCAGCTGAACACGACCCACGGCCGATTGCACCTCGGTCATGCGCCAGTTGGTGCCGAACGAGCCGATGAGCCACTTGAACTCGAACCCCGGCTCTGCCCGAGCGGCCTCCATGGCGTCGAGGTCGCGGCCGTGGTCCTTGTACTCCCACGCGCGACGCCAGACACCCTCGTCATCGGTGACGAGCATCCCGCCCTCGCCGCACGTGGTCATGATCTTGTCTTGGCAGAATGAGAACGCCGACGCGTGACCGAAACTCCCCACCACGCGTCCCCGCCACCGCGCACCGTGCGCCTGCGCACAATCCTCGATGACTCTAACGCCCCGTTCCTCGGCAAGCGCCTTGATCGCGTCCATGTCGCACGGCCACCCGCCGAGATGCACGCAGATGAACGCTCGCGTGTCCGGCGTCATCGCCTCGCCGAGGGTCTCGGCGGTCACCACTCCGGAGTCCGCGTCGACGTCGGCCACCACCGGCCGAGCACCCACCGCGACGACCGCGGTCGCCGTCCCGATGAACGTGCGCGCAGGTACCACGACATCGTCACCCGGCCCGATGTCGAGGGAGCGCAGCGCCAGTTCGAGCGCCACGGTGCCGTTCGCGACCGCGACGGCGTGCCTTACGCCCACGTAGGCCGCGAACTCATCTTCGAACGCGCGGCCCTCGGTGCCGGTCCAGTAGTTGGCGCGGCCCGAGCGCAACACCGCTTCAGCAGCGGCGATCTCATCGGCGGCGAACGTGGGCCAGCTACTCGGCATCGGTGTCCGCCTCGATCACGCGTGCCGGAACCCCGGCCACGGTAGCGCCGTCCGGCACGTCGGCGGTGACGACCGCGCCCGCACCCACCGTGCAGCCCGCTCCGATCCGCACGCCCGGCAGGACTACCGCCCCCGCGCCACAGAGACTCGCCTCACCCACGGAACAGCCGCCCGAAAGCAGTACACCGGGAGCGATGTGGCAGTGAGCGCCCACAACGCAGTCGTGCGCAACGAAACATCCCACGTTCAGAATGACGTTCTCTTCGACCCGAGCATCTGCACTGACGACGACGTTCTGCATAACCTGCGTTCCGTCACCGATGCTGGCATAAGGGCTGATGCTCGCCGAGGGGTGCACGAGCGTGGTCAGACGGTCCGTATGGGCAAGGGCATCGTGCACGCGCCTGCGTGTGGCGACGTCGCCTATCGCAATAGTGAGGCCGTCGAAATCGATCTGCGCAACATCCGCGAAGATCGGGGAACCCGTTGGGTAGTGGGCGTCGTTCCTCGCATCGTCCTGGAACCCCGCCAGGCTGTGCCCGCACGCCACGATGAGATCTGCAACCTCTTTGGAGTGCCCTCCGGCACCGATCACCGCGATCCTCACGTCACTCGCCCCTTGCGCAGCCTGCCTCGCCATGTTCACTTGTCGACGCGCTCGTCGCTCCCTCGAAACTCCGGCATCGTCGCGTGGCCCTCGGCACTTACACCCCGCCGCAGGAGCACCTGCGCGATCGTCATCCAGAGGATCTTGAGGTCCAACACCAGCGACCGGTTATCGACGTACCACACGTCCATCGCCAACCGCTCGTCCCATGATAGTGTATTGCGTCCGTTGACCTGTGCCCATCCAGTGATGCCGGGACGAACCTCGTGACGCCGCGCCTGCTCGGAGGTGTACCGATCGAGATACTCGGGCAGAAGTGGCCGAGGGCCCACAAGCGACATGTCGCCCTTCAGCACGTTCCAGAGTTCGGGAAGCTCGTCGAGTGAGGTGGAGCGCAGGAATCGGCCGAAGCGCGTGAGGCGCTGGTCGTCGGGAAGCAGCTCGCCGTCCGGACCGCGCTGATCGGTCATCGTGCGGAACTTGTACATACGGAAGAGCCGACCGTCCTTGCCGGGACGCTCCTGGACAAAGAGCACGGGAGAGCCGAGACGTAGACGGATCAGAGCCGCAAGCAGCAGGAGTAACGGACTGAG
>SLCP01000033.1 GCA_007125735.1 Coriobacteriia bacterium
GTCGATCAAGGGACACCTCGTGCTGAGCCTCGAGCACACGCGCAACCGGATGACACGCCTCGGCAAGAATGCGGTCACCGACGGCGAGCTGCTCTCGGTCGACGAGATCGTAGAACGCATCGATGCCGTCACTGCCGACGACCTCAGTCGCGTCGCTGGTCAGGTGTTGACCGGCGACCGCGTACTCGCGATGATTGGCCCCTTCTCGACTTCTGACGTCAAGCACCTCGTCGCCTGAGGGTGCCCGAGGGGAGTATCAGCATGATCGACGTACTCGTGTCAGGTGCCGCGGGCCGTATGGGCCGCGAGGTGGTCGCCGCAGTGACCGCCGCCGATGGAATGCGTGTTGTTGCTGTCGTCGACACCGGTCATCCGGGTGTGGACATCCCTGACGGCGCGGACGGATCGCTCGCGTGTTCCGGGGATCTCGCTGCGGCCATCTCTGCTACACCACCCCACGTGATGGTCGATTTCACGCACCCTGACGCCGTCGAAGCGAACCTCCGCACCGCACTAGCCGCTGGCGTAGACTGCGTGGTGGGCACTACGGGTCTACCGGAGTCGCTGCTCGCCGAGATCGCAGCCGAGGCCCCCGAGGGCACGGCGCTCTTCTTCGCGCCCAACTTCGCGATCGGCGCCGTGCTGATGATGCGGTTCGCCGCCGAGGCTGCCCGATTCATGCCGCACGCCGAGATCATCGAGCTCCACCACGACCGCAAGGCCGACGCACCGAGCGGAACCGCGATGCGCACTGCGTCGCTCGTTGCCGAGGCTCGCGCGGAGGTGCCACCGGCACCCGGCGCGGAGACAGAGATCGCTCCCGGCGCCCGCGGGGCGCTCGTCGAGGACGTCGCGGTGCACTCGGTCCGCCTGCCCGGTCTCGTCGCGCATCAGGAAGTGCTCCTCGGCGGGCAAGGCCAGACGCTCTCGATACGCCATGACTCCATCGACCGGACGTCGTTCATGCCGGGCGTGGTGCTCGCCGTGCGCTCGGTCGGTTCGCTGAGCGGGCTCGTCATCGGCCTCGAGAAGCTCATGGAGCGCTAGGCGTGGACGACGCGACTTCAGGTCTATCGGCCGACCGCTCCGTCATCGTGATGAAGTTCGGGGGGACGTCGGTCGCCACACCCGAAGGTCGGGCATCCATCGCGGCGCGTGTGACCGCCGCACTCGAGTCCGGTGCCGCCCCGGTGGTCGTCGTGTCTGCGATGGGCCGTGCAGGTGCGCCCTACGCCACCGACACGCTGCTCTCCTTGGTGGGCGACCTGCCGAGCGAGCCCGCTGAACGCGACTGGCTCATGGCGACCGGCGAGATAGTCTCGGCGGTCGTGTGCGCGCACGAACTGCGCGCTGCCGGCATCGAGGCTCGTGCGTTGACGGGTGCCGAGGCCGGCATCGTGACCGATGACACCCACGGCAGCGCGTCCATCATCGAGATCCACCCGGGCCCACTGCAGGCGGCGCTTGCTGCGGGCCTCGTCCCGGTCGTCGCAGGCTTCCAGGGGGTTGCCGCGAGCGGTCGCCTTACGACGCTGGGCAGGGGGGGGAGCGACACGACCGCATGCGCCCTCGGGGTCGCACTACAGGCGGACGCGGTCGAGATCTACACCGACGTCGACGGCGTGCTCTCGGCGGACCCCAGGTCGTGTGAGGGCACCTCGGTGCTCGAGACGATCCGTGCCGACGAGCTCTTCCAGATGTCGCGCCACGGCGCGCGCGTCGTGCATACGCCCGCGGCCGAGCTCGCGCTTGCGAGCGGGCTCGCGGTCATCGTGCGCAATACCTACAGCGACCATCCCGGCACCCGCGTTGCGGACATCTCCGCGTACCGCCCCGACCGCGTCGCCACGTCCGTCACGTGCTCGTCGGGCGTCGCTCGGGTCCGCGTTGCTCTTCCGGCGCCAGAGGGCACCCGCGCGCACATGGCCGCGCAGACCCGCATCTACCGCGCGATGGCCGATGCCGGCGTCTCGCTCGACATGTTCACCCCGGTCGGGGAGACCCTCGTCTTCTCGGTCCCGGAGGACGCGCTTGACCGTGCGTGCGACGTCCTCGGCTCTCTCGGCCTGACCTACCAGGTGCAGGCCGGTCTCGCCAAGGTGACGCTGATCGGCGCGGGGATGCACGGGGTACCCGGCGTCCTTGCCCGCGTGGCCGAGTGTCTCGCCGACGCATCCGTCACGATACTCCAGATCGCCGACAGCCATACGACGATCTCTGTCGTGGTCTCCGCTGAGGAGTCGCGCACCGCCGTCCAGGCCCTACACGACGGGTTCGAGCTGGAAGCGTAGGAAATCCTTCGCGCTTCTCCACACCCATTGGGTATACCCCTAAGGGTTACCGCTTATCAGCTATGAGTGACCGCTTGGTGACCGTTCAGAGTGCCGGGTGTCCCTTTGTCTTGCGTACCGAGAATCTGCTCACAACCAGCTTGTACTTAGCCGAAATCTTTCCTAGGAGTGAGCGCACTCGTTGCGTTTCGTGTGCTCGTGCGTCACAGTTGATCGAACCGGTTGCCAGACGTAGCCTGAGTCGCCGTCAGGAATAGGGGAGAACAGTGTCGAACACAGTAGAGTCGCGCATCGGTCGGGGCACGATGTTGCGACGGGCGGCACTCGTATTCTGCCTGGTTCTCGCTCTTGCGGTGAGTAGCGCGCTCATAGCCCGCTCGATGACCATCAACTCGATCACGATCGATGGCAGCTTCGACGACTGGGAGAACGTACTCGCCGATCCCGGCAACATCGTCTTCGACTCGAGCGGCGCCTCCGACCCTGACCTTCCCGGTCAGCGCGATCGAGACATCGTAAGGTTCGCCACGACGTGGGACGACGACAACCTGTACTTCTATATCAGGCGTTCGGCCGATCCCAACATGAACACCAACTTCTACTTCTACATCGATGTGGATAACGACGGAAGGCTCGGCGACAACGACTTCATCCTCGAATACGTTATCAACAAGGATGGATTGACGAACAACGGTGCAACTGGCTACCGGTACCGGCCGTCCGGCGGCGCAGGCACTACCGATCCGCTCGGCAGTGATGGTGTCACGGTTCTGGGCACCAAGGGAACGGCCGTGCCTGCCTTCCGTCCCACCATGGACGCTGCGAACGGACCGGTCGGTACGTACGACAGCGTCTCGATCGAGTTCAAGGTCGCCTGGTCGGCACTCGGTCTGACAGCAGGCAGTCCGATCAACATCCACGCAGCATGCGGGATGAACAACATCCCCAACCAGATCCAGGACAACGTCAACGGCATCTCGACCGAGTTCACCAGGGCTACCCTGGTTCCCGACCGCTCGGGCTCGGCAGCGCCGGGGGAGACCATAACCTACGAGCACACACTTACTCATGTCGGCAACGTCCCCGACACGTTCTCGCTGGCCGCAACGACACTCGAAGAGTGGCCTACACTCGTCACCGACACCGATGGCAACACCATCGATCAGGTCACGCTCGACAACGAGAGTGTCACCGTCGTTGTCGAGGTGACCGTGCCTGCGGGGATCCCTTCGGGCAGTGTGGGGAACACGAGACTTGAAGCGACCTCTGAGTTGAAGTCCAACGTGCGTGCTGTCGTCACAGACACCACCTATGCCGGACTCCTCTCCGTCTACCCCAACCGCACCTCGACCATCGCCGCTGACACCACGATCTACTACGAACACTACATCGCGAACAACACCGAGATAGCTCTCACTGTCGACCTCACCGCCTACTCTTGGTCGCTGTGGAGCGTGGGGGTGTTCGACCTGGACAGGTCTACGCCTCTGAGCAGCGTGGTTGTTCAACCTGGTGAAGAAGTGCCCGTCCTGCTCAGAGTCACGAGCCCACCGGGCGCCTCGCTCGGCTTCGTTGACATCAGCGAGTTGCGGGCAGTTGCCCAAGAGAACCCCGCATACCAGCACTACGCGCGTGACATCACGACGGTACGTCTGCCGGTCGATATCCGACCCGACCGCGCCGCCTCTACCGTCGCAGGCTCTCTCGCGACGTACCGGCACACCGTCACCAACAGCCTTGGCAGCGAGCAGACGATCAACCTCGCTGGTGTGTCGAGTCGCGGTTGGAACATCCGCATATTCGATGAGACCGGAGTCGACGAGATCTCAGAGCTGACCCTGGGACAGGGGGAGTCTGCTGAGATACTGGTTCGCGTCCGCGTGCCCATCGGCGCGACTGTGGGCCAGACCGACACCACCACCGTCACCGCATCACTCGCCAGCGACCCGACGGTCTTCGACACGGCCTCCGATGTCACCACTGTCGTTCGTTTGGCGACCTATTCGGATCCGGGATTCCGGATGCCGGACTCCGTCTTCCGGGTGGGAGACGTCGTCTACGCACAGGCCTCCGGCCTCACCGGCGCGGAGAAGTGGTTCCGCTGGATCAACCCTGCTGGGACGACAGTCAGGAACACACAGTCGAACGTGATTTTCCAGCAGGCCGACAGCGTCTACCCGACCCTGGAGACTTCTCCGATCGGCACCTGGACGGTGGGCTTCGCCGACACTCAGGCGGGTGCCCTCGTCGCTTCAACCCCCTTCACGCTTACCCACGACGCGATTATTGCTCTGTTGTACGCGCCGGATGCCGAGAGACCGAATCAGCTCGTCCCGATCGAGTCTCTCCTCCAGAACAACGGTACGACCGATATCACCTCGTCCTCGCTCACCTATCTCGTGTGGTACGACGTGAATGGCGACGGGGTGTTCGGCGTCGGCGACCGATACATCGACACACACGGCCAGCCGCAAGTCTACACGTCGGGCACGGTGTGGACGCATCAAGACACCGATGTGACCGTCCCGGCGTCAGACTCCCTCACCTACTCGTGGACGCTCTCGAACAGCGACTTCATCGATTGGGGCGTCTACAACGTCGACCTCGTGTGGGAAACGTCCGACGATGTCTGGATCGATGAGGCAACCGATATCTTCTACTCGCCAGGTGAAGCCCCCGGTCTTGCGCTGGAGAAGATCTGGGTCGATGGCGGCCTGGAGTATCAGGGTCTGGGCTCGACGGTACGCTTCGACATCGTCCTCGAGAACGACGGGGACACTGATCTCGTCTCCATCCCACTCCGGGACGTCTATCCCTCCGCGTACCTCGAGTTCGCCGGGGCAAGCGTGACGCCCTCCTCGGCAGTTTCTGGTGAACTGCTCTGGGACACGGTCGGTAGCCTTGTCGCCGGAGAGACCACTACGGTCACGGTCGAATTCACCGTCATCGACGAGCCACCTGGGAACACCACTACCAACGTTGCTTCGTCGTCCAGCGCGCTTGACGCCGGAGGACTGTCTCCGCGGGATGTCAGTGACTCGGCGCAGATAGGTATCGACGTTGTTCCGCCGCTGACTACCGACGATGCGCCCGCAGCCATCCAGACCACCTCGCCCGTGTACGTCACCCTCACGGCCACAGACACGGTCTCTGGAGTCGATGCGACGTACTACAGGATCGATGGGGGAGCAGCGCTGACGTACTCCACTCCCATCGAGATCTCGGCCGAGGGAACGACGACCATCACCTACTGGTCGGTCGATCGCGCGGGGAACGTGGAAGAAGTGCGAACCGCCATCGTCAGGATCGACACCATTCCACCCACCGTCACGATAGGTTCCGACCCAACCGAGCCTGATGGATCGAGCGGTTGGTTCACCACGATCCCGCTTGCTTCTGTCGACGTCGATGAGCCTGCCGTCACTTGGTACAGCTTCGCATCCGGTGGCGGCCCGTGGACTCCCTACACGACACCGGTGCTGATTCCGGCCCAGGGAAGCACCACGGTGTGGGCGTACGCTCAGGACGTGGCCGGCAACGAGTCCGCTGTTGTAAGCCGCACCTTCCTAGTGGACACCGATGCACCGATCACGACCGATGATGCCCCGGTCTCTTGGGCGACAGCCGATGTCTCGCTCACCCTCGATGCCTTCGACGCCGTCTCCGATGTGGCCGACACCTTCTACTCTATCGACGGCGGCACCGCAGTGACCTACGTCGGTCCGGTTGCAATCTCGACCGAAGGCACGACCACTGTGGCGTACTGGTCGGTCGACGTCGCGGGGAACGTCGAGGTTGAGAACACGACCACCGTGCGTCTCGACAAGACGCCGCCGGTGACTGTCCTCTTCGGTGTCCCGTCGACACCGACCTCAGAGACAGTGACAGCTGTGCTTCTGGCTTCCGACGCCGTATCGGGTGTGGATTCCACGTACTACTCTGTCAATGGCGGGCTCCCATCCCTGTACTCCGGTCCGCTGCTGTTCGAGGCCGAGGGCATCTACGAGCTACAGTTCTGGTCTGTAGATATCGCAGGGAATGCCGAGGGGCTGCAATCGGTCTCCTTCGAGATCGACCTCACGCCGCCTGCAGTCGACATCACCGGCGTCGAGGACGCAGGCCTCTACAACACCTCCGTGACCCCGGTCGTGACCATCACCGGTGCGACCGAGTCGACCGTGACACTCAACGGCGCGCCCTACACGAGCGGCACGCCCATCACCGAGGAGGGCACCTACACCCTCGTCGTGACCGCACGTGACGCCGCGGGCA
>SLCP01000159.1 GCA_007125735.1 Coriobacteriia bacterium
TGCATCGGCGTCGACCCAGCCGGAGATCATCTTCGAGCTCGGCGAGACCGTGCGGGTGATGAGCGGCCCGCTGTCGGACTTCGACGGCGAGGTCCACGAGATCAACGCCGAGCAGCAGAAGCTGAAGGTGCTCGTATCCATCTTCGAGCGGCAGGTTCCCGTCGAGCTTGCCTACGACCAGGTCCAGAAGGTCTAGCGGCCGCCCCCGAACCGCCGCACCCAACCAGGAAGAGACAGCAACCATGGCAAAGAAGCCCATCGGACTCGTGAAGCTCCAGGTCCCCGGCGGCCAGGCCAACCCGGCGCCGCCGGTCGGCCCCGCGCTCGGCCAGGCCGGCATCAACATCATGGAGTTCTGCAAGGCCTTCAACGCGAAGACGCAGGAGATGGCCGGCACGATCATCCCGGTCGAGATCACCGTCTATGAAGACCGCTCGTTCGACTTCATCACCAAGACCCCGCCCGCGGCGGTCTTGCTGAAGAAGGCGGCGGGGATCGAGTCGGGTTCGGGCGAGCCCAACCGCACCAAGGTGGCCACGGTCACATGGGATCAGGTGCGCGAGATCGCCGAGACCAAGATGCCCGATCTGAACGCGAACGATGTCGACGCAGCGATGAAGATCATCGCCGGGACTGCCCGCTCGATGGGCATCGAGGTGTCCGAGTAACGCGCCTACGGGCGCATGATGTGGGAGGGCGCATCGCGCCTGTTCGACCACGAGGAGGCATAAGATGAACAAGGGCAAGAAGTACGGAGCGGCTGTCGCGAAGGTGGACCGCGAACGACTCTACGCTCCGCTCGAGGCGCTTCGCCTCGTCAAGGAGACAGCGACGGCCACCTTCGACGAGACCGTTGAGGCGCACTTTCGGCTCGGGATCGACACCCGACAGGCCGACCAGCAGGTCCGAGGCAGCGTCTCACTTCCGCACGGTACCGGCAAGACCGTCCGTGTCGCTGTCTTTGCCGAGGGCGACAAGGCACGCGAAGCCGAAGCGGCCGGTGCCGACATCGTCGGCTCCGACGACCTCGTCGAGAAGATCCAGGGCGGGTTCTTGGACTTCGACGCGACCGTCGCCACGCCGGACCAGATGAGCAAGGTGGGGCGCCTCGGCAAGATCCTCGGCACTCGTGGCCTCATGCCCAACCCCAAGCTCGGCACGGTGACCATGGACGTCGGCAAGGTCGTGGCCGAACTGAAGGCCGGCAAGGTCGAGTACCGTGCCGACAAGTACGGGATCGCACACGTCAGCATCGGGAAGGCCTCGTTCGATGAGGCTGCGCTCGTGGAGAACTACGCGACGGTTCTCGAGGAGATCATCCGTGTGAAGCCGGCGTCGTCAAAGGGTCGCTACATCAAGTCGATCACGGTCGCGTCGACGATGGGCCCCGGGATCAAGGTCGATTCGTCGAAGGTTCGCAACCTGCTCGAGGGGACACCGGAGTAGGCGGCGACACGCTCGCGTGGTGCGGGGTTGCGCATGCCCCGGCTTGCATGCATACTAACGTCCGCACGTGACAACAGAACAACGCACACGACCGCTGCCGAAGACAGCAGGCGCCCGGGCATCCGGGCTTGATGGACCAGAAGTCATGCAGGTCCGCCAGCCGAGGTGGAGCCGGCCGCACGCTCCCGTGAGGGAAGGGCGGCCAGAGTCGAGCGAATCCGCTCGTGGCCTCCGCCGTATCGCCGGCGGGGGCCACGTTTGTTTCCACGTGGTCCGTGCTGCGGGCACGACGTGCAGCCCGCATCGCGGTCGACACGTGCGTGAGGAAAGGAGGGATGTAGATGCCGACAAGTGCAAAGTCAGAGAAGGTTGCCGAGATCAAGGGCAAGCTTACCGAGGGCGTGGGCGTCGTGATGGTCGACTACCGCGGACTGTCCGTACGCGACATGCAGGAGTTTCGCTCGGCCGTTCGCTCGGCGGGCGGGGACGTCAAGGTCTACAAGAACACGTTGACCGAGATAGCAGTGCGCGAGCTTGCTCTGCCGCCGATGGACGAGTTTCTCGTGGGCCCGACGGCGTTCATCTTCGTGGGCGACGATCCCGTCGCGCCGGCCAAGGCTATCGCGGACTTCGCAAAAGAGCACAAGGCGCTCGAGGTCAAGGGCGGCTTCATCCAGAACGCGGTCGTCGACGTCGCAGCGATCAAGGCGATCGCCGCTCTTCCGTCGCGAGAGGAGCTCATCGCGAAGCTTCTCGGTACCATGCTCAACCCGATGACGAACACCGTGCGCATCCTCAACGCTCCGGTCGAAGCACTGGCGCGCGCGATCAACGCGGTCGCACAGCAGAAGGAAGCAGCCTAGCGGCAGTCGCCGCATGACAATACCGTGGCGCCCTGACGGGCGTTCGAGAGATGAAGGAGAACGAACGAAATGGCTATCAGCAAGGATGAGGTTCTGGAGTACATCAAGCAGGCGCCCGCGCTCGAGCTCGCCGAGCTCGTCAAGGAGCTCGAGGACGTCTTCGGCGTGTCCGCTGCCGCGCCGGTAGCGGTCGCCGCCGCTCCCGCCGCCGGTGGGGGCGACGCCGCCGCTGCAGAGGAGAAGGACAGTTTCGATGTCGTCCTCGCCGGTGCCGGCGACAAGAAGATCCAGGTGATCAAGGTGGTTCGCGAGCTCACGTCACTCGGCCTCAAGGAGGCCAAGGACCTCGTCGACGGCGCCCCCAAGCCGGTGCTCGAGGGCGTCAACAAGGAGAAGGCCGAGGAGGCCAAGGCGAAGCTCGAGGAGTCCGGAGCTAGCGTAGAGGTCAAGTAGCCTGCTTGACGCGTGGGAGGACGTGCGCCGCGCGTATTCCGCGAGAATGTCAACGACGGCCGGGCCGCACGTGCGGTCCGGCCAGTCGTCCCTCACAAAGGCTTGACGCCCGAAAGGTATTGACCGAGCTCGGTCGCTTAGGTAATCTATCCCTTTGCGACTACGCTGCAACGCCTCTATGCTGAAGGAGGAATCGCCTGGTGCCCCGCGGAGAAGGTTCCCCCGTCGTACGCACTGGTCTTCGAAACCGCCGCACATTCGCCCGCATTCCCGAGATCCTCGAAGTCCCCAACCTCATCGCGATACAACGAGATAGTTTCGACTGGTTCCTCGAAGAGGGCCTGAACGACACGTTCTCCGACATCTCGCCTATCGAGGACTTCACGGGCAATCTTGCGGTCGAGTTCGGCGGGCACGAGTTCGGTGACCCCAAGTACTCCGTGGAGGAGTGCAAAGAGAAGGACATGTCCTTCCAGGCGCCCCTCTTCGTCGAGGTTCGCTTCATCAACAAGGAGACCGGCGAGATCAAGGAGCAGCAGGTCTTCATGGGCGACTTCCCGCTCATGACGGATCGCGGCACCTTCGTCATCAACGGCACCGAGCGCGTTGTCGTCTCGCAGCTCGTGCGCTCCCCGGGCGTCTACTACGCCCAGGAACTCGACAAGACGAGCGATAAGGCGTTCTACACCGCCAAGGTCATCCCCGCGCGCGGCGCGTGGCTCGAACTCGAGACGGACCGCCGAGACATCGTGAGCGTGCGCGTGGACCGGAAGCGCAAGCAGCCGGTCACGGTGCTCCTCAAGGCGCTCGGCATCGCCGAGACCCGCGAGGAGATCCTCGAGTTGTTCGGTGGGGCCGAGTGCATCGAGCGCACGCTCGAGCGCGATTTCACCGAGACGCGCGATGAGGCACTCATCGAGATCTACAAGCGCTTGCGTCCCGGCGAGCCGCCCACCGTCGAGTCGGCCCGTTCGCTGCTCGAGGGACTCTTCTTCAACCCGCAACGCTACGACCTGGCCAAGGTCGGGCGCTACAAGCTCAACAAGAAGCTCGAGGTCGACCTGCCGATGGCGCAGTCGACGCTCACGAACGAGGACATCCTGGCGTCCGTGCGCTACCTCGTAAAGCTCTGGGAGGACGCCGAGGGCTACGACGTCGACGACATCGATCACTTCGGCAACCGCCGCATCCGCAGCGTGGGCGAGCTCATCCAGAACCAGTTCAGGATCGGTCTCGCGCGCATGGAGCGCGTCGTTCGCGAGCGTATGACCACCCAGGACGTCGAAGAGATCACGCCGCAGTCCCTCATCAACATCAGGCCCATCGTCGCGAGCATCAAGGAGTTCTTCGGCTCCTCACAGCTCTCTCAGTTCATGGATCAGACCAACCCGGTTGCAGGCCTCACCCATAAGCGCCGGCTTTCGGCACTCGGGCCGGGCGGCTTGTCCCGCGAGCGTGCGGGCTTCGAGGTGCGCGACGTGCATCCGTCCCACTACGGTCGGATGTGCCCGATCGAGACGCCGGAAGGCCCCAACATCGGCCTCATCGGCTCGCTTGCCACGTTCGCGCGTATCAATCCGTACGGATTCATCGAGACGCCCTACCGCAAGGTGGTCAAGGGCAAAGTGACCGATGAGATCGAGTACCTCACGGCCGATGTCGAGGAACGCTTCATCATCGCGCAGGCCAATGAGCGCTTCGATCCCAAGACGGGGAAGTTCATCAAGGACCGCGTGCTCTGCCGTATCAAGGGTGGAGAGCCTGAGGACGTCGAGCCGAAGCGCGTGCAGTATATGGACGTCTCTCCTCGGCAGATGGTGTCTGTGGCCACCGCGCTCATCCCGTTCCTCGAGCACGACGACGCGAACCGTGCACTCATGGGATCGAACATGCAGCGCCAGGCGGTGCCGTTGTTGACGCCCGCTGCGCCACTGATCGGGACCGGTATGGAAGGACGTGCCGCGGTCGACACCGGAGAGATCCTGCTTGCGAAGCGGGCAGGCGTGGTGGAGTACGTCGACAGCTCGAAGATCGTGGTCCGCGCGAAGGACAACAGCATCGACGAGTACAGCCTCCCCAAGTTCATGCGCTCTAACCAGGGCACGTGCATCAACCATCGGCCGCTCGTCGCAGAGGGCGATAAGATCTCCGAGGGCAGCGTGCTTGCCGACGGCCCCTCGTCGGACTTGGGCGAGCTCGGCTTGGGCCAGAACCTGCGCGTGGCGTTCATGCCGTGGGAGGGCTACAACTACGAAGACGCGATCATCCTGTCCGAGCGCCTGGTGAAAGACGACGTGCTCACCTCGATCCACATCGAGGAGTACGAGGTCGAGGCACGCGACACCAAGCTCGGTCCTGAGGAGATCACCCGCGAGATCCCGAACGTGGGCGAGGAGGTCCTCGCGAACCTCGACGAGGACGGCATCATCCGCATCGGCGCCGAGGTCTTCCCGGGCGACGTGCTTGTGGGCAAGGTCACCCCCAAGGGAGAGACCGAGCTCACAGCCGAGGAGCGTCTGTTGCGTGCGATCTTCGGCGAGAAGGCGCGGGAGGTCCGCGACACCTCGCTGAAGGTACCGCACGGCGAGACCGGCCGGGTCATCTCGGTCCGCACGTTCTCGCGGGACGCCGGTGACGACCTTTCGCCTGGCGTGAACGAGCTCGTGCGTGTATACGTTGCCCAGAAGCGTAAGGTCTCCGAGGGAGACAAGCTCGCCGGGCGCCACGGCAACAAGGGCGTCATCGCGAAGATCCTCCCTGAGGAAGACATGCCGTTCCTCGCTGACGGCACGCCGGTCGACGTCATCTTGAACCCGCTAGGCGTGCCGAGCCGAATGAACATCGGCCAGCTGCTCGAGACCCATCTCGGATGGGCCGCTCGCGTCGGCTGGAGCGACGAGGCGAAGCAGACGAAGCCGGTGGATGGCCCCAATCACGTAGCTACTCCCGTGTTCGATGGTGCGCGCGAGAGCGAGATCTCAGACGTCCTGGACAGGGCCAATACCAACATGCTCCTCAAGGCCAAGGAGCGATTCGGCGCGAAGACGGTCGAGACTCTCGTTCCCCAGTTGTCTCGCGAGGGCAAGACCGTCCTCTACGACGGACGCACGGGCGAGCCCTTCCGCGAGCCGGTCACCGTGGGCGAGATCTACATCCTCAAGCTGCTCCACCTCGTCGACGACAAGATCCACGCGCGTTCGACGGGCCCGTACTCGCTCATCACCCAGCAGCCGCTCGGTGGTAAGGCGCAATTCGGTGGACAGCGCTTCGGTGAGATGGAGGTCTGGGCGCTCTACGCGTACGGTGCCGCCTACGTCCTCCAGGAGATCCTCACCGTGAAGTCCGACGACGTTCTCGGCCGTGTCAAGGCCTACGAGGCGGTCGTCAAGGGCGATAACATCCCCGAGCCCGGCATACCCGAGTCGTTCAAGGTTCTCGTCAAAGAGATGCAGTCACTCTGCCTCGACGTCGAGATCCTGACCGAGGACGGCGGAGAGGTCGAGCTGCGCGAAGAGGACGAGGACATCTTCAAGACCGCCGAAGAGCTCGGCCTCGATCTCGGCGGTGGGGACGAACGGGAGACCGAGACGAGTACCGATGCCCTCGAGGAGCTCATCGAGAGCGACATCTCGGCACTCGACTTGAGTGACTCGCTGGGTGACGTGTCCAGCGACAGCGACGAGGAGGAGTAGACCTTGCTCGACGTCGATGTGAACAA
>SLCP01000161.1 GCA_007125735.1 Coriobacteriia bacterium
AGGCACGACTACACGCGATCGGTGTAGTCGATGAACTTAGTGTAGCGCTCGTTGAACACGAGGCGAGCGGAATCGATCGGGCCGTTGCGGTGCTTGGCGACGATGATCTCGGCCATTCCCTTAGCGGGACGGTCCTCCTCGTCATCTGCGCGGGGATCGGTGTTGCGGTCGATGAACATGACGACGTCTGCATCCTGCTCGATCGCTCCCGACTCCCTGAGGTCGGAGAGCTGCGGCCGCTTGCCAGCGCGCTGCTCAACCGCACGAGAGAGCTGCGACAGCGCAAGCACCGGCACGTCGAGCTCTTTCGCGAGGATCTTGAGGCCACGCGATATCTCGGCGATCTCCGTCTGGCGGTTCTCCGAGCGCCGGTTCGTGGGCTGCATGAGCTGCAAGTAGTCCACGATGACGAGGCCGTTCTTCTTGTTGCGAAGCTGCCGCCGTGCTTTCGCCCGAACCTCGAGTATCGAGATCGAGGGCGTGTCGTCCACGTGGAAGTCGAGTTCCGCGAGTTCACCCATGGCGCGGTGGATGTTGACCCAGTCGTGGTCCTTGATGCGGCCCGTCCTCACGTCTTGCGAGTTGATGCGGGCCTCGGAGCAAAGCACGCGCTGTATCAACTGCTCTGCGCTCATCTCGAGAGAGAACAGGGCGACCGATGTGTCCGCCTTGGCCGCATTGACCGCGATGTTCAATGCGAACGCGGTCTTTCCCACCGAGGGCCGCGCGGCGAGGATCAGCAGGTCGCCCCGGTGCATGCCGGCGAGGATCTTGTCGACATCGCTGAATCCCGTGGGGACTCCCGTGATGTGCGCCTGACGCTCGAACAACTCCTCGAGCTGTTGGAACGATGTCTCGAGGAGGTCTTCGATATCGCGGAAGTTGCTCGACACCCGCTTGTTGGTGACGTTGAAGATGAGTCCCTCGGCCTGTTCGACGACCTCTTTCATGTCGTCGGGCGCATCGTAGCCGAGCGCCGAGATCTTGCTGGCAGCAGCGATGAGTTCTCGCAGCATCGCAGTACGCTGGACGATCTCCGCGTAACGGAGAGCATTGGCCGCGGTCGGGACCACACTCGTGACGTCCAGGAGGTACGACTTGCCCCCCACGGCGTCGAGCGCCCCCACAGACGAGAGACGGTCCGCGACACTGAGCTGGTCGACGGGGATGGACCGGCCGTGCAGGTGCGCGATCGCCTCGAAAATGCGCTTGTGCGCCGGCCGGTAGAAGTCCTCGGCGGTGACCGTCGCCAAGACGACCTCGACCGCTTCAGAGGACAGGAACATCGACCCCAGCACGGCTTGCTCGGCCTCGACGTTATGCGGCGGCACGTGCTTGAGTTGCGCGGCGGGCGAAACGACGGCACCCGTAACCTCGGACAAGGTCCCTCCTTCGACAGAACCAGACGCGGGCTCCAGACCCGGTTCGCCTCGATTCTAGCCGAGTGCTCTGACACGGTTCTTCGACGAGCAGCGTCGTCCACAGGAGTGCGCGCACACGAACAGTGCCGACTGAGGTTATCCGCAGTATCCACAGATTGCGGACATGTTCTGCAGAAACGCGCGGCGGGGGTGCGGCCGGCGTCGGCCGGCACCCCGCATCGGGCCGGATCGTGTCGGGCGCTGCTACTCCTCGATCGGCTCGACGTTCTCCACGTCGTCCTCGGCATCGGCAGACTCGGCCTCGGCAACGGCCTCTTCGGCCACTTCCTCGGCAGCAGCCTCTGCTTCCGCAGCCCTCGCGTCTTCCTCGGCCAAGATCTCCTCGATCGTGGGCTCGGGAGCGCTAGGGGCAGCCGCAGACCCCTTGTCGTCGCCGGCCTCGGCGACCACATCCACGATGACCTCTACCTTCACGTCCCGATAGATCTGGACCGTGACCGGGTGCTGGCCCACCTCTTTGATGTGGCCGTGGACGTCCATCTTGCGACGATCGACGTTTGCGGCAAGCTGATCGGCGATCGCGTCCTCGATCATCGACGACGTGACCGAACCGTACAAACGGCCCTCGTCGCCGACCTTGGCTGCGATGGTCACGGTCTTGCCCTCGAGCACCTCCGCGACACCACGCGCCTCCTCGAATCGCGTCTCCTCGCGCTTGCGGATGTTGCCCGCACGCGCCTCGAGCTGCTTGAGGTTGCCGGGAGTCGCCTCGATGGCGAGCTTGCGCGGGAACAGGTAGTTGACGGCGTAGCCACGTGCTACGTCGACGACATCACCCTCTCCGCCTTTTCCCTTCAGTTCCTGCGTCAGGATGACCTTCATCACGTACTCCTTATCCATCTCCGGCACGCATGTGCCAGAGGATACGTAGCTCTCACTCTAGTAGCTCTCACTCTAGTGTCCGTCATGTCCGACTTCGAGGTCGTCCTCGTCACGTCTTGTCGGACGAGACCCCTCTCTCGGGAGTCTCCGGAAGTTCGCCCAGAAGTCCACCAGCCCCACAAGGCTGACGATAGGGACAAGCAACTCGAGCACGGCAAGCAGCGCGTAGCCGATCCATCGTACGAAGCGGCCGAGCCCGACCCGGCGGTACAGCGCCGATACGACGCCGAGCCCCTGCGCGAACAGCGGCAGTCTGACCATGACAAGCAGGTTGAGACCCGCGACCCACGCCAGGCCCGTCGGACCGTCAGTCACCCGACCCGCGGCCAGCAGCAGGAAGCCGGCGACGAACGGCCAGAGGATGTGAGGGCTCAAGTCGAGCTCGGATAGCGTGGGCAACCGGTGAATCCTGGAGCCAGCCCTCGAGCCGGCCCATCCTGCCGCAGCAACGCCGAGGACCGCTGTCAGCAGACCTACCGTGAAGTAGTCCACTGGCCACATGCGAGCCATGAGATCGACGAGAGCCTCGCCTTCGAATCCTGCGAGTGTCTCGCCATCGACCCCTGCCGTCGCTCGTGCGAATTCGAAGGCGCCTTCGACCATCTCGGTTCGCTGCTTGAGAAGCGTGGAGCCTCCCAGCCACGCGCGAGTGGCATCCGCGGCGACGGCCGACGTAGCGAGCACCGCGGTGAGTATCGCGACTCCCTGCAACGCCGAGTGCTCCCTCAGCCTTAAAGCAACGATGAGCACCGCTGTAAGCGTAGGGACCAGAAGCACCGCGTCGGCAGGAGCCAGGAAGGCGGCGAGGGCGACGGCCAGCCCAGCCGCGAAAGCAGCAGCAACCACGCGGCCGGATGCAAGCAGTCCCGCCACTCCAGCCGAGGCCATCGGCACGCCGATCAGCAGCAGCGAGGGCGCGATCACGGCGCCGAGAACGACGGCGCCCGATAGCAGGGTGGTGTCACGTATGTCGGCTGCAGACGTCACGGGATGCTAGCGCCCTCTGCGACCTTCGATCTTGCCGCTCACCACGGGGACGGTGTAGGGAACGAGCGCCATCTCGCGGGCGCGCTTGACCGCGATGGAGAGCTGGTGCTGGTGCTGGGCGCAGTTGCCCGTGACACGGCGCGGCTTGATCTTGCCGCGGTCGGTCATGTACTTGCGCAGCATCTGCGCATCCTTGTAGTCGATGTACTCGGACTTGTCTTTGCAGAAGGCGCAGTACTTGCGCCTCGGCCTGCGTGCGTAATCGGACACTCTCATGTCCTCCTTTCGCTTCCTTCGAAGCGGTGTTGTCCTACCAGTCAGTGCGGGTGGGGCGGGAGGGTTCCGCCGCCCGTGCCGCACGGTCGTGCCTAGAACGGGATCTCGTCGTCTGCGGGAGGCTCCGAAATGGGGACCGGGCCAGAGCCGGAGCCGGAGCCGCCGGAGTCACGAGACGACATGAACTCGATCTCGTCCACCGCCACCTCCACTTTGGAGCGCTTCTCGCCTTGCTGGTTCTCCCAGCTCCGGTACCGAAGCTTGCCCTCGATCGCTACCTTGGCTCCTTTGCTGAGATAGCGGGAGATCGCCTCCGCACGGGTGCCGAACATCACGCAGTCGATGAAGTTCGGGTAGTCCTCCCACTCACCGGTCTGGGCGTTCTTACGACGGTCGTTCACCGCGACGCCGAGGTTCAGCACCGCCATGCCTCCTGCCGTCGAACGCAACTCGGGGTCACGCGTCAGGTTCCCGCTGATGACAACCCTATTGATACTCATCGCTTACCACCACCTGGTCTCTCGTCACGGATGCCGTCATCCGGCGTTCCGGGCGTCACGCTCGCACTACTCGCGGTCGTCGCGACGGATGATCATGTACCGGAGCACCGGATCGGTGATGTGCAGCACGCGGTCGATCTCGGCGATGGCGTCCGGCGATGCGTGGAAGTCGAAGAGGACGTAGTCGCCGTCGGTGTTGTCGTCGATCTCGAACGCGAGACGACGCTTACCCCACGGATCGACGTTGTCGAGGACTCCGCCATCGGCGGCGATGAGACCCTTCGCCTTCTCGATGACACCCTCACGGGCGTCCTCTTCGAGGCGCGGGTCGAGCAGGAGCAACATTTCGTAGGCCTTCATTAATTCACCTCCCCTGGGCTTAAGGCCCCGGGACTGTGAAGGCAGCGGCCCGGGGCAGGAAATGAGCCCTCGCAGTGTATCACCGGCCAACTACTGCCGCAACATCCTTACTGAGCGCTCCGACATCGGGCGTCGGCGGGATCACAGACCGCCACACCGGCCAGAGCAGTGCGACTCCGAGCATGCTCGCAACCAACGCAGCCACCGCGATGCCGGGCACGGTCTTGGGTGTGAGCGCTGTTCGTCTATCGATCGTGTGCGCCGCATCGTGGGCGGCGAGAGAGGACAGAGCCGCAGAATCGGCGGCGGACACCGCACGTTCGATAGGTGCACCCGCTCCGTCGCCGATCGTGCCGGCGGTCGCTTCTCCCGCTGCGTTGACCGATGAGGCGCAGCTGCCGACATCCGTCTCTCCGAGAGCGGGTGACGGCGCCACCTGCATCGGGGTGCTCGGTGCACCCGCCGTCCCTGCGACCGCGACTCCCGCCACGCCGGCACTGGACACTCCCGGCACCGATCCGGCGACCGACGTGCTCGGAGCCGGTACGGTTGCGCCCGTCGTCCCTGCGACAGGCACGGGATTGCCAGCCGCCGCGCCTGTCGCGACCGCTGTCCCCGAGCCTGCGGTGGCGGGCATCGGGGCGCCCGCCTCCGCAGCCGCGCCCTCGCCAGCAGGCACGCTCTCTTTGGGCGCGGCTACGACGGGTGGCAGAAGGTATGCTGCGGGATCGACGTACAAGCTTCCCACCCGAGCACCGATATGGAGGTGCGGCTGCGCCGACGAGGCGTCTCCGGAAGCGGCGACCACGCCTATCAGCGCACCCGCGTCCAGCTGCTGACCCGCACTCACGGAGACGTCGTTGAGCGGAAGATAACTGATGCGAACGTCGCCAGAGTCGATGGTGACCGCCCGCATCGTGCCGCCGCCACTCGCCGGAACCGAGCCCGCGAACGTGACCGTTCCACCACGCACGACACGAACGCGCGCACCCGCCTCGGCCGCTAGATCGATGCCGTGATGCGTCATGGAGGAGCCGTCCGGCCCGGGATACGCGACCCCGAAGCCGAGCAGGACCTCCGCCGGCCCGTCGAGCGGCCACCCGCCCCCCTCGGCAGCCAAACCCACCTGCGAACTCGAGGCAAGCAGTGCCAGTAGCACCGCGATAAGAACTCGACGCATAGCGCACCTCCCAAAACCATGCCACGCAGGAGGGAGGGGGCGCGGCGCCTATACGAACACCTGTTCGACATCAGTATGCCGAATCCTGCTCGCACCCGCAAGAAAAAAGACGGCCGCTCTGTCGCGGCCGTCCGTACCATCGTGGAGCGGGCAACGGGTCTCGAACCCGCGACCTACAGCTTGGGAAGCTGTCGCTCTACCAACTGAGCTATGCCCGCGTGGTGTCGCATTGTACGCCACGGCCCGGAACGCGGGCAACGGTGGCGCAACGCCCGGGCCCGCTCTGCCCGTTGCATCACGCGCACCTGGGGAACATTCTCTGTACACCCGGAAGGAGGCGCGCTTCATGGACACTCTCGACCGTGAGCTACTCGTCGGACTCGCCCGCCATCAGGGATGGCCCTCGGTAACGATCTACCAGCCCGCAAGCCGCGTCGGATCGGAGACGCAGCAGGATCCCCTGAGACTCAAGAACCTCCTCAAACAGGCCGAAGACGCTCTGCTCGACGCCGGCATGAGGACGCCCGAAGTCAACGCGTTCCTTCGCGAAGCGTGGCAGGTGCAGTCCGACACGGGCTTCTGGCGCGGCGGCTTCGAGGGACTCGCGCTCTTCGTGAGCGAGGGTGTGTTCCGCGTGTTCCGCACCTCGGTGACGCTGCCCGAACGCGTTCGCGTGGCCGAGCACTTCTTGATCCGCCCGCTCGTCCCCGCTCTCGCTCCCCCTCTCCACTTCTACGTGCTCGCACTGAGCAAGAAGCAGGTGCGACTCCTGGAGGGAACGGCCGAGAGCGTGCGTGAAGTCGACCCTGAGCACATCCCCCAGGGCCTGGCCGAGGCACTTAAGTACGACGACTACGAGACCCAGGTGCAGTTCCACTCCCGCACCCCGGCCGTGGCGGCGGGCCGAGGCAGGCGCTCGGCGGTCTTCCATGGACACGGTGGACATGCGGACACCGCGAAAGATGACCTCGAGCGCTACTTCCGGCTCGTGGACAAGGGCCTGAAGGAGCACATCGGCACGTCCGGCGCTCCGCTGCTGTTGGCCGGAGTCGACTACCTGTTGCCCATCTACCGCATGGTGAACACCTACGCGGACCTGCTCCCCGAGGGCTTGACCGGCAACCCCGATGAGGTGCCGGCAGCGCAGATACACGCCGAGGCGCTCGAGCTGCTCGAGCCATACCTCAAGCGCGAACTCGAGAGCGACCTTGCCGCCCTCGATGCGAAGCGCGAGGCCGAGGGGTCCTCGGCAGACGTGCGTGACATCGTGCTCGCGGCGCACGGCGGTCGCGTGCAGACGCTGTTCGTGGCGGACAACGGCGCCGTATGGGGACGGATCGAGCCGGACAAGTCGCAGGTGCTGCAGCGCGAGACCCGCGAACCGGGCGACGCCGATCTCCTCGACCGAGCCGCGGCGCAAACACTTCTGCACGGCGGCTCGGTGCACGTGATGGCGGCCGAGGAGGCGGCGGCGGCCGTAGGCGGCCAGATCGCCGCGCTGCTGCGTTACTGATCCCCGGCTTCGTCCGACAACGGAGTCCCGATCGTCGGCCCCGGGCGTTCGGAGCGCGCGATGAACACCCGGACCGCGCCTATCGCGACGATGACGATCGCGAACGCCACGACCATCTCCCACGAGAGCTGCAGGCCGAACAGGCCGATCCACAACTCTCTGAACACGATGGCGAGCGAGACGTCGGCGAGGTTCGTGATGCTGATCCGCTGGGTACGCAGATACTCGAGGAGCGAGTGAAAGATCTCGATGAAGATGAAGATCGTCAGTATCTCGATGAAGAGGAGCTTGACCTCGTACTCGGCGACACCGGTCATGCCCCGATACAGGTCGACGCCCACGAGCCACACAGTCCACGCTAGCGCGATCAAAACGAGGACGACGAGCGCGTCCACGAAGATCGACATGGCGTTTCCCGCTACCCGGTCCACGAACGCCGCGACCGGCTTGGCAGGCGAGCCGGCGCGCTCGGTCTTCTTCTCCATCGGCTCCTCCGTGTTCGGCATCGGCTACTTCCCGAGCATCCGCTGGAAGGTGTCGACGTGGTCTTCCTCATCGCCGAGGATCGACTCGAGCAGGCGGCGCGTAGTGACATCGCCGGCCTCGTCGGCCTGCTTGACGGCCGCCTTGTAGAGCTCGACCGCCTCTTCCTCACTTGCGAGGTCGGTCTCGGCCATCTCGGCGAGTGAGGTCGCCGCCGTGGGGAATGGCGCAGGCTTGCTCGTGGGGTCCCCGCCGAGGAAGTCGATGCGCTCGGCAAGTGCCTCTGCGTGCTTCATCTCGGTGATGGCGACCGCCTTGAACTCGTCTGCCAACGCCAGGCCATCGGGCCCCGTCACGAGGTAGTGGTGGCGCATGTACTGCATACAGACGGCGAGTTCGCGCGAGCGCAGGTCGTTCAGCGTGTCGATGAGTGCTTGATCGGCCATGGTGATGCTCCCTTCGAAGTGACGTTGTACTGCTCCCCGGGCGCTTGGTCGCTCGGGACTCCACGTATCTGTATGCCCAACGACGCCGTCGAGCGCACGCGACGGAATCGCACGCACGAACCGCCTCCCAGGCCCGCCGGTTACCGCACGCGTCAAGAACGGTGCCCAAAAGGGAACGAATCTGCCAGGGACGTGACGACGTTAGGCGGTGCACCGTGGTCAAGCTCATCCAGCTCTACCTGCTCACGACAGTTGTATTCTTCGCCATCGACATCGTATGGCTCGGCGTGGTGGCGAACCGCTTCTACCAGGCCCAGATCGGGCCGCTGCTCAAGTCGCCGCCTGACTGGTTCGTGGCCGCGGGCTTCTACCTCTTCTACATCGTGGGCATCCTCGTGTTCGCCGTGCTCCCCGGTGCCGAGAAGGGCGTGCTCTTCGAGGCGGTGTGGCGCGGGGCACTCTTCGGCGCACTTGCCTACGCGACGTACGATCTCACGAACCTCGCCACGTTGAAGGACTGGCCGTGGCAGGTCGCGGTCGTCGACATCGTGTGGGGCACCGTGCTCACCGGTACGGTCGCAGCCGCCGGCTACGGGATCGCCCGCTGGCTCGGCATCGCGTCGTAGCCGCGACAAGCGAACGCTCTACACGAGCTGTACTTCCTTACCCTTTGCCTCGGCCCTGCGCATCGCGATCTTGAAGATCTCGTCGACGAACATGACCGAGGAGCCGACGGCCAGGGCGATGCCCCACTCGGCAAGTCCGATCGACGTGGTGCCGAAGACCGCCTGTGCCGGTGCCCAGTAAAGCACCACGGTTTGGAGTACGGCAGCGAGCGAGATACCCGCGAGCAGCAGCTTGTTGCCGAGCGGGTTCATCTTGAACACCGAGATCGTCATCGAGCGGGTCGATATCGCACGCCACCACTCGAAGCATACGAGAGTCGTAAACGCCATCGTCTGAGCCATGACGTGCGCCTCGGTGCCCGTCTCGGCACCACCGAGATAGCGGTCGAACACCGTGAGCGTGCCGATCGCGATGACCGGAGCCAGCGTCAGCACGCGCGCCACCATCACCTTGGTGAGGATGCCCTCACGCGGCGGGCGCGGCGGCTGCGAGAGAACGTCGCCATGCTTGGGCTCGAGGCCGAGGGGCAGCACCGAGACGCCGTCGGTCACGAGGTTCACCCACAAGATCATGATCGCGGTGAACGGCAGCGGGAAACCGATGATGAGCGCGGCCGTGATCGCGATGATCTCACCCAGATTCGTGGTGATGAGGAACATGACGACGCGGCGTAGGTTGCCGAAGATGACCCGGCCGTGCTCGACCGCTGCCACGATGGTGGCGAAGTTGTCGTCGGTGAGCACCATGTCGGAGGCCTCTTTGGCGACCTCGGTTCCGGCGATACCCATCGCCACGCCGATATCGGCCTGCTTGAGCGCGGGTGCGTCGTTCACTCCGTCACCGGTCATCGCGACGACCTCGTCGTGCGCTTTGAGCGCGCGCACGATGCGAAGCTTGTGGGACGGAGTGACTCGCGCGAACACGGCGATGTCGCGCA
Source organism: Coriobacteriia bacterium (assembly GCA_007125735.1). Classification (GTDB taxonomy): domain Bacteria; phylum Actinomycetota; class Coriobacteriia; order Anaerosomatales; family SLCP01; genus SLCP01. The sequence continues at coordinate 9,634 of SLCP01000161.1, forward strand.
CGCGCGCCTCAAGCTCCTCGTCGTCCATGTCGTCGAGGTCGCTGCCGGTGACGATGTCCTCGTGCAGGTCGAGGATGCCGACCCGCTTGCCGATCGCAGCAGCGGTCGCGGCGTGGTCGCCGGTGATCATCTTGACGTCCATGCCCGCCTGGTGAGCGGCGTGGATCGCCTCGATCGCCTCGGCGCGCGGAGGATCGAGTAGCCCCCACAGGCCTACGAACACGAGTCCGCTCTCGACCTCAGAGCGGTTCGCCTCCTCCATGCCGTCCGCGCTCTTGTAGCCGCCTGCGACGACCCGAAGGGCATCGTCGGCGAACTCCTTGGCGACGCGCTCTACCTCGGCGCGCATCTCGTCGTCGAGGTCGCGCTCCTCGCCGTCGATGAGGATGCGGTCGCTGAACTCGAGGATTCGCTCGAACGCACCCTTCACGTGGAAGGTGGTCGCAGACTCCCCGCGATCGAGGGTCGCCATGTATTTGAACTTGCTCGCGAACGGGATCTCGTCGATCCGCTCCAGCTCCGAGTTGAGATCGGAACGGTGAAGGCCGCGCTTGTGTCCCGCAGTGAGGAGCGCGCCCTCCGTCGGACTGCCCTCGATGACCCACCGGCCCTCCTCGCGCTCGAGCCCGGCATTCGTAGCGGCGCAGCCGATGCGCAAGAGCGTGTCGAGTTCGGCCACTCCTTCACCCTCGTCGGGCAGCTCGGACTCGTCATCGTAGGTGACCTCACCGGTGGGGTCGTAGCCCTCACCCGACGCGCGGAACGTGCGTGCGCCGGCCCACATCCGCGTAACCGTCATCTCGTTCCTCGTGATGGTGCCGGTCTTGTCCGAGCAGATGACTGTCGTGGAGCCGAGCGTCTCGACCGCCGGCAGTCTCCGGACGATCGCCCCCCGCTCGGCCATGCGCTGCACGCCGAGCGCGAGCACGACGCTGATGACCGCGGGGAGTCCTTCGGGGATCGCGGACACCGCCGCCGCGACCGAGAAGAGCAGCATCTCGTAGAGTTCTTCGCCACGCGTGAAGCCGATCGTGAAGATGATGGCCGCAAACGAGACCGCAGCGATGCCGACGTACAGACCGAGGCTCCCAAGTCGGCGCTGCAGCGGGGTTTCCATGCGTCCGGTCGACTGGACCTCTCCGGCGATCCCGCCGATGACCGTGTCCATGCCGGTCGCTACCACGATCGCCTTGCCGCGACCGTCGGTCACGCTCGTCGAGGACCACATCATGTTGCGCCGGTCGGCGAGTGCGGTCGATTCCTCGAGCGGTTCGACGTATTTGCCGATCGTCTCCGACTCCCCCGTGAACGCCGACTCGTCGGCCCGGAGCTCCGTCGACTCGAGGACGCGCGCGTCGGCAGCAGCTCGGTCACCCGCCTCGAGCAGCAAGATGTCGCCGGGCACGATCTCCTCGGCAGATATCATCTCGACCTCGCCGTCACGCATCACCCGTGCGCGCGGAGCCGCCATCTTCCGGAGCGCCTCGAGGGTCTTCTCGGCGCGCCACTCCTGCGATACGCCGATGAGCGTGTTGATGACGATGACCGCGAAGATGACGCCGGCGTCGATGAGGTGGTCGGCCCAGATACTGATGGCCACCGCCGCGAAGAGCAGGTAGATGAGCGGGCTCTTGATCTGCTTGAAGACGAGTTCGAGAACGGACACGCCGCCCTCGTCCGAGAGCACGTTAGGTCCGTGCTCTTCGAGGCGCGTGCTTGCTTGCTCCGCCGACAGCCCTCCGTCCGGGGTGTCGAGTTTCTCCCGCACCTCGTCGAGGGACATGGCGTGCCACTGCGCTTGTGTCTCGGCGGCCTCTTCCAGCTTCTCCGTGGGCATCGTCCAGCGCGGCGACCGTGGGGTCGGCGGCGCGTCACCTCCTGCGTCGGCTCGGCTTCAGGTCCGGATGCGTTGCTGCCCTATGGTGCTCCGGCCGGGCAGCGAACGCGTCGGTGTCTCGCATTACCCCTTCTTCTACCCCTTCTTGCGTTACCCTTTCAAAACCCAGGGGGGCTGACAGGGGCACCATTTATTGTACAAGACTCTCTCGCAGGCATGGAGGTGACCGGTGCCCGACGCACCCGATACGAGACCCGCGCCTTCACGACGCGGCCCTGGTGTACGAACCGTGATCGTGGCGATCGTCGCCGTAGTCCTTGTCGGCGCACTCGCGGCGATCGTGTGGCTGGCCACACCGTACCCCGCGCACGACACTGCGTTCGACGCTTTGGAGACCAGCGCGACCGTCACGGTCACCGATGTCGACGGGCTGATCTCGTTCCGCCCGCACGATTCGAGTGACACGGGACTCATCCTCTACCCCGGAGGCCGCGTGGCGGTCGAGGCGTACGCCCCCCTCGCTCGACGCGTCGCAGACGCCGGCCACCTCGTCGTGCTCGTCCGGATGCCGGTCGGGCTAGCCGTGCTCGACGCGGATGCCGCAAGCCGTGTGATCGCCGAGGAGGCCGGGGCGGAGGTGTGGATCGTCGGTGGCCACTCGCTCGGTGGAGCGATGGCTGCCCGCTTCGCCGAGCGGAATCCCGCACGCGTGAGCGGTCTCGTTCTTCTCGCTGCGTATCCGCCGTCGTCCACCGATCTCTCGAACGCGGAACTCGCCGTCGTGAGCGTGCGGGGCACCGAAGACGGGCTCGTGACGGTGGAAGATGTCGACGAGTCGCGGCGTCGCCTGCCCGCCACGGCGCGTTTCGTGGTGCTCCCGGGCGGTAACCACGCCGGGTTCGGGGAGTACGGCCCGCAGCAAGGTGACGGCACCGCACGCCTCCCATCCGATGTGCAGCAAGAGGCCACCGCCCGCGAGATCATCGCGGTGCTTGAGGAGGCGAATCGGCGAGCGGTTCGGTGAGCGGTGGCCAGAACGGGTTGGTCCGGTGTAGGATGGAGGGGATCGGGTGCGTGTTGCGACGGGGGCGCCCGCGGCGTGCGACCCACCGATCTGTTGCCCGGTCTCGCGTGCATCATGGCCCGACCGGGCCGGTAACGGTGAATGGGACGAGGCTGCGGTGTGCGGTCGATGTCCCCGCGTGCACGTGAAGGGGGGACCGCGAACCTGTGCCGCTCGACCAGCGACTGATCGAGCTGATAGGAACCGTCCACGACGCAGCCCCCGACGTAATCGTGTGTGTCGATTCCGACCTGCGCATCCTCTACGCCAACGAGGCAGCAGCGCGCAGGGTTGGCGTGCGCCCCGAAGAACTCCTCGGCGCCGCCTGTCACGACGTCCTCATGGGCCACGACGAGCCGTGTCGCGTCTGCCGGGCACGCGAGTCGTTCAGCACCGGCACGAGCCTCAGTCACTCGGGTCCCAATGGCGCGCGGGATGCCGGCAGCATCCTCGAACACTCGTGGCACCCTATCCGCGACGAGACCGGCGAGGTGCTCTGTGTCCTCGAGCAGATCCACGTCGTCGAGGCGTCCGCGGCCGAATCCGAACCCACTCCCGAGTGCGTCCCGGGACGCAGCCCGTGTGATTTCGTCGACACCACGCCAGCGATCCTGCTCACGCTCGACCGTGAAGGTCGCATCACCCTCATCAACAAGACCGGCTGCGAGTTGCTCGGCGTGACCGAGGAAGAGGCGATCGGTCGCCAGCTCATCGGCGAGTTCGTCGAGGCGGCCGAGCGCCAGCAGTGCGTCACGCACTTCAGCGCGATCGTCGAGGCCGGCGCCCACGAGGTCGAGCCGTGCGAGAACACCATCGTCAGGCCGGACGGCACCCATCGCGTCATCGAGTGGCACGCGACCGCGCTCCACGACGACGACGGTACGGTCAGCGGCGTCGTCGCATCCGGCGTCGATGTCACGAGACGCAAGACGGCCGAGTCGGAACTCGTGTTCCACTCGTGGGTGCTCGATCAGGCGAACGACTCGGTCATCGTCCACACTCCCGAGGGCGAGCCCGTGTACGCGAACGCACGCGCCTGCGCGATGTGCGGCATGACCCGCGAGGAGCTTCTCGATCTCGAACCGTTCGGGTGGCTGGTCGAAGACGAACGGACACTGCCAGAACCCGTGCGCGAGTCGCTCGAGTCGACGGGTGCGGCCATCTACGAGACGCGCTACCTGACCTCAGACGGCACCCACATGCCGATCGAGGTGCACGCGACCGCCATGGACGCCGACGGGCGGACTCTCATCGCCTCGGCTGGCCGCGACATCTCGGAGCGCAAGCGCGCCGAGCAGGCCATGACGCGGCTCGCCTTCTACGACTCGCTCACCGGCCTCGCCAACCGTGCACTCTTTCTCGACCGCCTACGGCACGCCTCGGCCACGAAGGCACGCGCCGGCGAGCGGCTCGCGATCGCGTTCATCGATCTCGACCACTTCAAGGCAATCAACGACACGCTCGGCCACCGGACCGGCGACGCGGTCCTCGTCGAGGTCGCTCAACGGCTCGCGAGTTGCCTGCGCGAGGCCGACACGCTCGCACGGCTCGGCGGTGACGAGTTCGTCGTCCTCCTCGAGGGCGTCGAATCGGAACGAGACGCGGAGCTCGTCGCCTCGAAGCTCATGGAGGCGCTCCAGGCGCCACTCCGCATCGCGGGCAACGAGATACACCTCACCGCGAGCGTCGGCGTGGCTCTCGGCATGCCGGGCGACGCCGAGGACTCCGCGGCCCTTCTCGCGCGCGCCGACACGGCGATGTACCGCGCGAAGCAGAGCGGGCGAGCGACGTACTGTCTGCATGAGGCGGTGTACTCCGAGGACGCGTGCGAGCGCCTCGTGCTCTCCCGAGACTTACACCACGCCATCGAGCTCGGGGAGCTCGACGTCAATTTCCAGCCGATCATCCGTGTCGAAGACGGCCTTCTGACCGGGGTCGAGGCGTTCGTTCGCTGGAACCACCCGTCGCTCGGACCGATCTCCCCCGCGACGTTCCTCCCCATCGCCGAGGAGACCGGACTCATCTCGAGTGTCGGGGACTGGGTGCTCGATGCCGCCGTCCAGCGATTCGCCGTCTGGCGCGCGAAGGGCCTCGCGCCCGAGGTGCGCCTGACCGTGAACGTGTCCGCCCGCCAGCTTGCGATCGCCGGGCTCGCCGACCGCGTCTCCTCTCTGCTGTCGGCGCATGACGTACCGGGCGAGAACCTCGAGTTCGAGGTCACCGAGGGCACGATCATGCACGAGAGCGGTCTGGCCCGCGAGACGCTCTCCGTGCTTCAGCGGCTCGGCGCACGGACCTCTATCGACGACTTCGGCAGCGGCTACTCGTCGCTCGAGCAGATTCTCGCCCTCAACGTCGACACCATCAAGATCGACCAGCACTTCGTCAGAGGACTCGGGCGCAACGTGCACTCCACCGCTATCTGCCGCGCGGTCATCTCGATGGGCGAGCAGCTCGGGCTCACCGTGGTCGCCGAGGGCGTCGAGACGAGGGTGCAGGCCGCCTGCCTTCGCGCGGAACGCTGCCCCGAGATGCAGGGCTACCTCGTGAGCCCTCCGCTTCCCTCGGCAGCAGCCGAGGCGCTCCTCACGCGCGACGCCCTCATCCACTGGCGCACGCGCACGGCAGACCCCGACATCACCCGCACGCTGCCCTGACGCCGGTCACCGACTCGGTCCGACCTGCCCGCGTCACGGTATCGCCGTCAGTACGACGGCCACGAGCGCCCCGACGACCCCGGCGCGCTGCAACCACCGAAGCCGCTCGCCCAGCACGAGGCGCGCGAGCAGTACGACCACGACAGGGTAGAGCGATCCGAGCACGGCCGCTACGGCGAGGGGGCCGATGCGGATCGCGAGCAGCATCGTGATGCTCGCACAGCTGTCGAAGACCCCGGCCATCAGGGTGGCGCGACGCGCCTCCCTCGTGACGAACGGCGTGCCACTACGCGCGATCGCAAGCCCTCCGAGCATCGTCACGGAGACGACGCGGGCACCCACGAGCGGCCACAGCCCGCTCGCTCCCGTCGTGTTCGCAAGCGCGAGGAACGAGCCCGCGAACCCCGCGCCGGCCAGAAGCGCGAGCGGGATCGCGCTCGGATGGGTGACCACACCGTCATCGGCGCTCGGTGCGGCGGTCACGACCACGATCGCGCCGAGCGCCAGGACGATGCCGATGCCCGTGGTGGGACCGAGTGGAGTGCCCCGCGCCACGTCGATGGTCGCGGGTATCGCACCGGCGAGTGCCGCGGTGATCGGCGCGACGATGCTCATCCGGCCGCGTGCGAGCGACGCATAGAGCGCCACCACCCCGATGCCACCGCTCACACCGGCGACCGCTCCCCACACGGCCTCCGGCCAGACATCCCCCGTCGCGCCGATCGCCAGAGAAGCGACCGTGAGGATGACGAGTCCGAGCATGTGCGAGGTCGCGGTGACCGACACGGCGGAGTCGCGCTTGCTTGCGAACCCGCCGAGGAAGTCCGCGCACCCGAAGAGTGCCGATGTAGCTGTCGCCAGCAGTGGGGTGATCACGCGTACCTGACCGCTCCGTGTGGGGATGACCGCTGTCGATGATACACCCGGACCGCTCCTCGGCCCGAGCGCGTGCCGACGGCCGAGGGAAGGGAATACGTTCCTGTAGAAGCGCCGATCCATGGAGGTGACCGATGACCCGACCGGAAGAAGCCGCTCGATACGACATCGTCGTGATAGGCGCCGGCCCGGCGGGCCTCACCGCGGGCATGTACTGCGCACGCCAGGGGCTTTCTACCGCCGTGGTAGCAGGCGAGGTCGGCGGCCAGGCAGGGTGGGCAGGCAAGATAGACAACTACCTCGGCTGGCAGGCGATAACCGGGCCCGAGCTCGTGGCCGCGTTCCGCTCGCACGTCTCGCAGTTCGGCGTCGCGTGCTACGAAGGCAGGCTCGTCAACGCCATCGTGCCCGAGGGCGAGGAGTTCGACGTGTTCACGCGCGAAGGCGATACGCTCCACGCCCGCGCGCTCATCATCGCCGCTGGCAAGGCTCCCAACCGGCTCGCCGTGCCTGGGGAGACCGAGCTCATCGGCCGAGGAGTGTCGTACTGCGCCACGTGCGACGCCGCCTTCTTCACCGATCTCGACGTGGCCGTGGTCGGCCCGGGTGAATCAGCCGCCGACGCCGCACTCCAGCTCGCCACCCTCGGTGCGCGCGTGACCGTCGTGACCGCGAAGCCGCTCAAGGCTCCCGAGGCGCTCCTCGGCAAGCTCGCCGCAGAAGACCGCATCGTGGTGCGTGAGGGAGCGACCGTCACGCGCATCACGGGAGAGGACTCGGTGACGGGACTCGAGCTCAAGAGCGCCGACGGCGAGGAGGTGCTCCCCGTCGCCGGCGTGTTCATCGAGACCGGCGCGATCGCTGCCGCGGAGTTCACCGGCGGGCTCGTCGAGGTCAACGAGAAGGGCGAGATCATCGTCGACCGCCGATGTGCGACGAGCCATCCGGGAGTGTACGCAGCCGGCGACGTGACCGACGGGCTCGGCAAGCAGGTGATCATCGCAGCGGGCGAGGGCGCCCGAGCCGCGGTGGCCGCGGGCCAGGACCTCAAGAGGCGGTGAGTCGTGAGCGAGGGAAGCAGGAGCAGGATGCTCGGTGCGCTGGCGTGGGGTGCGGGGCTCGCCGTCGCGCTCGGGTTGCTCTACGCCTTCGCGGCGGCTCTCATCGCGACCCCGCAGTCGACCCCCGAGTGGCTCGTCGACCGCCCGATCGCACACCGGGGACTGCACAGCGACGACTCGCTCGTCCCGGAGAACTCGCTCGCGGCGTTCCGTGCGGCGGCTGACGGCGGACACCCGATCGAGCTCGACGTGCACCTGTCCGCAGACGGCGTCGCGGTCGTGTTCCACGACGACACACTCGAGCGGATGACCGGTGATCCTCGGCCGATCGCCGAGGTCACCTCGGCAGAACTCGCCGAACTCCGCCTCCTCGGAAGCGACGAGCACGTGCCGACGCTTGCCGAGGTCCTCGCGCTCGTAGAAGGCCGCGTACCGCTGCTCGTCGAGATCAAGCAACGCGGCGAGGTCGGCGAGCTCGAACGGGCGGTGCTCGGCGAACTCGCGCCGTATCGGGGCGAGTACGCCATACAGTCGTTCAACCCGTTCACGCTCGCTTACGTGCGCAGGGCCGACCCCCGGGTAGCCCGAGGACAACTCTCGGGCACCTTCTCGAACGAGGACCTGCCGACGTGGCAGGTGTTCGCTCTGCGCAACCTGCTGCTCAACTGGACGAGTCGGCCAGCGTTCATCGGCTTCGAACTCGAAGGTATCCCGAGCTGGGGAACGTCACTCCAGCGCGCCCGCAGCCGGCCGCTCCTCGGATGGACGGCCGACGATCCCGAGTCGTTCGAGCGCGCCCAGCGATTGTGCGACGGGGTCATCTTCGATCCGGGCGCGTTCTGAGCACGCCGGCCGCGTCCCGGGATCTCAGCGTCTCAGCGTCGCGACGAGCCTGCTCGGGGTGACGAGGAGGCCGAGCGCGTCATCGATCGAGGTGACGACGACGTCTGCCGCCGAGACCGCCTGTGCGGCGGCGCCTTCCGGGCCGACCACGCACACGCCGACCGCCGCTGCGGCGAGCATCCCGGCATCGTTGGCCCCGTTGCCCACGGCGACGACACCGCTCGCGCCGAGACGTTCGACGAACGCGGTCTTCTGGGCGCCCTCCGATCCCGGGGCGATGATCTCGACGGAGATGCCGAGTCCCGAAGCGGTCTCGGCCGCCACGCCATGGGTGTCTGCGGTGATCATCCACACGGTCACATCTCGGGAGAGCCTCCCGACATGCTCGGCCACGCTGGCCACGACGGCGCCGTCCACCGCGATCGTGCCGTTCACATCGAGCACGACGTGCTCGATGGCGAACGTGCCCACGCCAGGCACCTCTACGTCGATCATGGCCACCTCCCCTCGGTCTGATGCGTGCATCTTAGTACACTCTATGGTGCCAAGCGGCAGAGAGCGATAGGATATCCGAGACGGCACGCGTTTGGCGCGGTGCGCGGGCGGGCACATACTCGCTGTGCCTATAGGAAACGTTCCTATCTCGCAAGATATTCCAGCAAGTGGCAGGAGGCACGCGATGATGATCGACAGAGACCTTGCATTCGAGCGTATACGTGAGGCTGGCTTGCGCCTCACTCCACAGAGACGTGCCGTCATCGAGGAACTCGCCGGCGACCGGTCTCACCCCCTCGCCGAAGACGTCGCCTCACGCGTCGCAATGCGCGTTCCGGGCGTATCGCTCTCGACCGTCTACAAGATCCTGCACGAACTCGGGGACCTCGGCCTGGTGCGCGAACTGTCCCTGCCTGGCGCGATGCGCTTCGACCCGGACACCGAGTCCCACGCCCACCTCGTGTGCCCCGAGTGCAGCGAGATTCAGGACGTCCCGCTCGATACGGCGACCGCCGAAGCGATCTCCGTCGCAGCGGAGAAGGCGACCGGGGCCGACGTCGCCCACATGGAGATCACGCTGTACGGCACGTGTGCCGCATGCGGTCCACGCGCCTGACACGGGCACAGACGACCGCCGATCTTCTCGGGGCCGACCCGGTCCCCTGGCTCCTCGCATGCGATGAGCCCTACACTCGATACGTGACGCGCACCGTCATCCTCGGCGAAGCGCGCGATGCGCCCGACGTGGCCGCCGAGCATCGTGCGCTGCTCGAAGACCCCGGCGTCCGCCAACTCATCGACACGCTCCCGGCGTGGGATGCCCTCACGACCGCTCCCGACCACCACAGCCCCGCGTTCCTGCCCAACCGGCTCAACCTCCTCGCCGACCTCGGCGTGCAAGGTGGTGACGATCCGCGCATCGAGTCCCTCATCGATGCGCTCCTCGCTCACCAGGACCGCCACGGCCGCTTCACCCCAGCCGACGCAGCGGGCGGACGCCCCAAACCCGAGTCCGGGGCCGTGCTCTGCGACACCAACGTGATCACCGACGTGGCACTCCGCTTCGGCAGGGGCGATGACAGCCGCGTCACCTCTGCGCTCGGACGGATGCGCTCCGACCTCTCGTCGACCCCTCAGGGAAGAGCATGGCAGTGCGTTCCGGAACGGCGTCCGCTGCTCTCCGGTGTCTTCAGCAAGGCCGACGCGTGCCCGCAGGTCACGCTCGAAGGCCTCCGCGCACTCTCGCGTGTCCACCCGCCTGGCGAGCGGCCGTCCTGGCTCCTCGAGGCGGCCCGGACCCCGCTTGCCCTCTGGCGGATGCGCACCACAGAACGCCCGTACGGGTTCGGCCACGGTTACCAGTTCAAGAGTGTGAAGTGGCCCAACTTCTGGTACGACGTGCTGTGGGTGCTCCAGGCGGTGGGCCGGTATCCCGAGGTGTGGAGCGGGCCGCGCTCGACCGCCGAGGACCGCAGGTCGGCCGCGGAACTCGCGGCGTGCCTGATCGCGTACAACTTCGACGACAACGGGCAGGTCACGCCGCGCCGCGTCTACCCGGGATTCGAACACTTCTCGTTCGGTCGCAAGACCGAGCCCTCGCCCTTCGCGACGGTGCGGTGCCTGCTCGCACTCGCGCGATTCGCCGACCTCGCCGAGGAGATCGCCGGCGTCGATGTCGGCGCGTTGCCCGGCTCCGTTGGTGGTACAGGGGCGCCGGTCCCGCCGCGTCGCACTACCGCTCCGGCGTGTCCCGTGCCCGCGCGCCTTCCGTCCTTCCCCGCCGCACGCGCGGTCACCCGGGTGCTCGCTCGTCACCGCCTCGGCATGGTGTGGGAGCCCGCAAGCATCGACTCGGTCGTCGGCGACATCGTGGGCGTGCAGGCGACCAGCCCCGACATCCCCTACCTCGCTCTGCACGCACGTCTGCCTGAGATAGGCGTCGCCGACCTCGATTCGGCGCTCTACGACCGCCGCTCGCTCGTGCGGATCCGCTCTATGCGCGGCATGGTGTTCGTGATCCGCACCGACCTGCTACCCGTGGTGTTCGCCGCGACCAAC